>NZ_BAAALF010000080.1:0-35521 GCF_039528135.1 Kitasatospora nipponensis
GGGTGGGGGTGAAGCCCTCCTCGGCCAGTGCGTCGGAGGCGGCCTGCAGCAGCGGCAGCGCCATCAGCGCGCCGATGCCCTCGCCGGCGGTGATCTGCTGGTCGTGCAGGGCGGTGAGGGTCAGCCGGTCGTAGGCCTTGGCCAGCGCCGGCTCACCGGTCACCTGGCCGGCCCGCCACCACTCCGGCGCGCGGAAGGAGATCCGCTGGGCGACCAGCGCGCAGGCCGCCGAGACCACGCCGTCCAGCACCACCGGCAGCTTGCGCACGGCGGCCTGCAGCAGGAACCCGGTGATCGCCGCGAAGTCGGCGCCGCCGGTGGCCGCGAGCAGCGCCAACTGGTCGCCGAGCACCGGGCGGGCGCGTCGCAGCGAGTCGCGGATCGCGGCGCACTTGACCATCCAGATCCGGTCGTCGATGCCCGAGCCGCGTCCGCAGACCGCGGCCGCGTCGGTGCCGCACAGGGCGCCGATCAGCACGGCGGCGACCGTGGTGGAGCCGACCCCCAGGTCCCCCAGGACGATCAGGTCGGTGCCGAGGTCGGCCTCCTCGTCGGCGATGGCCATGCCGGCCGCGAAGGCGGCGGCGGCCTCGGCCGGCGTCAGCGCGTCCTCGAGGTCGATGCGGCCCGAGCCGCGGCGCACCCGGTAGCGGCTGACGTCGGCGGGGAACTCGTCCGGCGCCGCGTCGACGGCCAGGTCGACCACCCGCAGCTCGGCGCCGAAGCGCCGGGCCAGCCGGGCGACCGGCGCGCTGCCGTCCAGCACCGCGTGCACCCGGTGCACGGTGCCCGCCCCCGGGGCCGGGCGCGAGACGCCCAGCGACGCGATGCCGTGGTCGCCGGCGAAGAGCAGCACCTTGCTGGCGGTCAGCGCGCGCACGGGGGAGCGGCCCTGCACGGAGGCCAGCCAGCTGCCCAGCTCCTCCAGCCGGCCGAGCCCGCCGTGCGGCTTGTCCAGGGCGAGCCAGCGCTCCTCGGCCGCCCGGCGCGCCGTGTCGTCGGGGCGCTCGACGAGCGAGGCGAAGGTATCGAGATCCACGGTGGTGTCCATCGGGCGGAACATTACCAACCGCCGCTCAGGCTGTCCGGGTCGCGGCGGGCCCAGCCTGGACGGTGGCGGCCCCGGCCGGGCCGCCGGCGGCGGCGCCGGCGTCCGGCTTGATCGTCAGCACCTGCCCGGCCACCACCAGCAGCACCCGGTCGCTGGCCTCGGCGACGGCCATGTTGAGCAGCCCCAGGCAGTCCCGGAAGCGCCGCCCGGCGACGGTGGCCGGCACCACGCCCATCCCCACCTCGTTGCTGACCGCGATCACCCGGCGCCCGGTCAGCCGCCACGCCTCGGCCAGCTCGGCGCACCGCCGGCGCACCGCGGGCTCGCCCCTCGACTGCCAGCTCTCCTCGTTCCAGGCGTCCGCCTCGTCCATCACCGTGCTGAGCCACAGGGCCAGGCAGTCGATCAGCACCGGCGCCGGGTCGGTGTCGTCGGCCAGCACCCGCTCCAGGTCGCAGGTCTCGCTGGTGCGCCAGTGCGCCGGCCGGCGCTCGCGGTGCAGCGCGACGCGCCGGGCCCACTCCGGGTCGCCGCCGCGGGTGCCGCTGGTCGCCACGTACAGCACGTCACGGTGGTCGGCCAGCAGCTGCTCGGCCCGGGTGGACTTGCCGGAGCGGGCGCCGCCGAGGATCAGGGTGCGAGTCATGGGGTCATCCTGGCGCACCGGGGTTGAGCGCCGTGGCGGCGGGCAGCCTGATCCCTGCGCGGTAGCCTGCCCGAACGGCAGGTCAGCGATCAGGGAGGAGCCGGGCATGGTCTTCACGTGGCGGTACGAGGCGGCGGACGGGGCGGTCATCACGCCGGCCGGCGGGATCGAGGAGTTCTCCAACCAGGGCGACGCGGAGTCCTGGATCGGCGAGGAGTGGAAGCAGCTGCTCGCGGACGGGGTCGAGAAGGTCGTCCTGCTGGAGGACGGCCGGGAGATCTACCCGATGAGCCTGCGCGAGAGCTGAACCCGCGGGCCGCGTGGCGGCCGGTGCTGCGGTGCCTGGTGGCGCTACTTGCCGCCCACCAGGTGCAGCAGCGCGGCGACCTGGCGGTAGGGGTCCTCGCGGCCGGCCCGGTCCTCGGCCTCCAGCAGCTGTCCCAGCTGCCGGCCGTCCACCGGGGCCGCGTGGTCCGGCATCGCGTCGGTGAAGACCCGCACCCCGTACCAGTGCCGCAGCGGCACCGCGACCTCGCGCAGCGTGGTGCTCAGGTCCGCCAGCCGGTCGGCGCGGGCGGTCAGGCCCAGCCGGTTGGCGTAGTGGTCGGAGTCGAAGGCCTGCAGCGCGGCCCGCCAGTCGCCGGTCAGCCCGGCCCGCATGGCCAGCGCGTCCCGGTTGCGGGCCACCAGCGAGAGCAGGCCGCCGGGGGCGAGCATCCGGGCCAGCGAGGCGATCAGCGGGTCCGGGTCGGGCAGGTACATCAGCACGCCGTGGCAGAGCACGACGTCGAAGCTGCCAGGGCCGAACCAGCGCCCGCAGTGGTGGCCGTCCCCGCTCAGCAGGCGCACCCGCTCGCGGACCTCGGGCGGCTCGGCGCAGAGCAGCGCGTGCGCGGCGCCCAGGGTGACCGGGTCGGAGTCCAGCCCGGTGACCAGGTGGCCGGCCCGGGCCAGGCGCAGCGCCTGGGTGCCCTGGCCGCAGCCGACGTCCAGCACCCGCAGCGGGGCCACCGCCGCCCGCTCGCCGAAGTGCGCCGCGATCCGCTCGTGCAGCTGGCGGGCCACCATCTCCTGGCGGACCAGGTTGTGCAGGCCGCCCTGCCGCTCCAGCCAGGCACCCGCGCCGCCGGCGAAGGAGCCGCTGCGGGCCGGCAGACCGGCCCCGCCGTACCCGTGCGGCGGCCCGGCGGGCGCCGACTCGTACGGCTCGCGCTCGTACGGCTGGCGCTCGTACGAGGAGCGGTCGTGCTCCCCGCCGGTCTGCCCGGGCAACGCGTACCGACCGGTCCCCGCAGGGGCGGGGGACCAGTCGTACGGCAGCGGCTGGGCGGTCAGGGGTGCTCGCCCCGCTTCACCTGCGGCTTGGGCAGCCGCAGCCGGCGCATCTGCAGCAGGCGCATCAGGGCGTAGCCGACGGCGCCACGGGTGTTCTGGCCCGGGAACCGGTTGGCCAGCGCCTTGCGCAGGCCCAGGCCCAGGCGCAGGAAGTCCAGCACCACCAGGACGAAGAAGAGCAGGAAGAGCAGCGTGGAGAGGACCTGCAGGGACTGCACCTGGGCCAGGCTGAGCACCAGCACCAGCACCGCGAACGGCAGGAAGAACTCCGCCAGCGACCAGCGGGAGTCCACGTAGTCACGGGCGAAGCGGCGCACCGGGCCCCGGTCGCGACCGGGCAGCGCCCGCTCGTCCCCGTTGAGCAGCGCCTGGCGCTGCTTCTCGCGCTCGGCCCGCATCCGCTCGCGCGACTGCTTGGCAGCCGCCTTGCGGTCCTTGGGAACCGTCACACGGGTGCGACGGTTCGCCTGGGCGTCGATGCGCTTGGGCGTCGGGCGGCCCTTCTTGGCCTGCGGGTCGCGGGCCTGGGTCGCGTCATCCTGCTCGGCCAGCGCGGTGGCGGAGGAGGGGGCATCATCTGAACGGCGTCGGAACACATGACAAGCGTACGTGCTGGCCGCGGTGTCCCCTCGGTGCCGCAGGAACCGAACCGGTATCGATCCCGCACGTCAGCCCGGCAGGCCAGGGGCGGCCCTGAGGAGGGTGGGGCCGCGGATCCACCCAGGGGATGAGGTGGAGGACCCATATCCGTAGCAGTCTTGTTGCAGGTAGGTGTACTGCGGTGATGGCCCCGCTGCACATACACTCGCACTAGATTTGGTACGAGATAGAAACCGCAGGCCGGAGAAGGGGGCACCCGAGGCCCATGAGCGACGGAATCATGAAGCGTATGGGGCTGATCTTCAAGTCCAAGGCCAACAAGGCCCTGGACCGTGCAGAAGATCCGCGCGAAACGCTCGACTACTCGTACCAGAAGCAGCTTGAACTGCTGCAGAAGGTGCGCAGGGGCGTGGCGGACGTCGCCACCTCGCGCAAGCGTCTGGAGCTGCAGCTGACCCAGCTCCAGCAGCAGTCCGCCAAGTACGAGGACCAGGGCCGCAAGGCGCTGTCGCTCGGCCGCGAGGACCTCGCACGCGAGGCGCTCACCCGCAAGTCGGCGATGCAGTCGCAGATCAACGACCTGGAGGTGCAGTACCAGCAGCTCCAGGCCGAGGAGGAGAAGCTCACGCTCGCCTCCCAGCGACTGCAGGCCAAGGTGGACGCCTTCCGCACCAAGAAGGAGACCATCAAGGCCACCTACACCGCCGCCCAGGCGCAGACCAGGATCGCGGAGTCCTTCTCCGGGATCTCGGAGGAGATGGGCGACGTCGGCCTGGCGATCCAGCGGGCCGAGGACAAGACCGCGCAGATGCAGGCCCGTGCCGGTGCGATCGACGAGCTGCTCGCCTCGGGCGCGCTCGACGACTCCAGCGGTCTGGGTCGCAAGGACGACATCGAGGCCGAGCTGGAGCGGGTGGCCGGCGGCAGCGACGTCGAGCTGGAGCTGGCCCGGATGAAGGCCGAGCTCGGTGGCGGCTCCGGTCCGGCGGCGATCGAGCAGGGTCACGGCGGTGGCGCCGCGCAGCCGCAGGGTGGCCAGGCGCAGCAGGACACCCCGCCGCCGACCATCAACTACCACAAGTAAGAGCGCCCGTTTCGACAGCAGGGAGAAACGCCACATGATCATGAGGATCATGGGTGAGGGCCAGTTCCAGGTGGGGGACGAGCACCTGAACCGGCTGAACCAGCTCGACGACGAGCTGCTCACCGCTCTGGACTCGGGGGACGAGTCGGCTTTCCAGAGCGCCCTGGGCCAGCTGCTCGCGGCGGTCCGTGAGGTCGGCAGTGCGGTGCCGGACGACTCGCTCGAGCCGTCCGACCTGATCCTGCCGGACGAGGGCGCGACCATCGACCAGGTCCGCGAACTGCTGCGGACCGAGGGCGACGGGCTGATTCCGGGTCTGCCGGAGTAGGCGGCCACCACGCGTGAGGGGCGGCACCCGACGGGTGCCGCCCCTCACGCGTGGGCCGGGCCGGTGGGCGGGACCCGGGCCAGGCGCCCCGGTCCCGCCCGGCGCCGCTACGGCAGCGCCAGCATCCGGTCCAGCGCGGCCTTGGCGTACTTCTCGGTCTGCGGGTCCACCGTGATCACGTTCGGCACCCGTCCCTCGACCAGCGACTCCAGCGCCCAGACCAGGTGCGGCAGGTCGATGCGGTTCATCGTCGAGCAGAAGCAGACCGAGCGGTCCAGGAAGGCGATCTCCTTGTCCGGGTGCGCCTTGGCGAGCCGGCGGACCAGGTTGAGCTCGGTGCCGATCGCCCACTTCGAGCCGGGCTCGGCGGCCTCCAGGGCCTTGATGATGAACTCGGTGGAGCCGACCTGGTCGGCGGCGGCGACCACCTCGTGGCGGCACTCGGGGTGCACCAGCACGGTCACGCCGGGGATCCGCGCGCGGACCTCCTCGACCGAGTCCACGGTGAAGCGGCCGTGCACCGAGCAGTGCCCGCGCCACAGGATCATCTTGGCGTCCCGCAGCTGCTGGACGGTCAGGCCGCCGTTCGGCTTGTGCGGGTTGTAGAGCACGCAGTCGTCCAGCGAGAGGCCCATCTCGCGCACCGCGGTGTTGCGGCCCAGGTGCTGGTCGGGCAGGAAGAGCACCTTCTGCCCCTGCTCGAAGGCCCACTCCAGGGCGCGCTTGGCGTTGGAGGACGTGCAGATGGTGCCGCCGTGCTGGCCGGTGAAGGCCTTGATGTCGGCGGAGGAGTTCATGTACGAGACCGGGACGGTGACGTCCACCACGCCCGCCTCGGTGAGCACGTCCCAGCACTCGGCGACCTGCTCGGCGGTGGCCATGTCGGCCATCGAGCAGCCGGCCGCCAGGTCCGGCAGGATCACCTGCTGGGCGGGACCGGTGAGGATGTCCGCGGACTCGGCCATGAAGTGCACGCCGCAGAAGACGATGTACTCGGCCTCCGGGCGGGCCGCCGCGTCGCGGGCGAGCTTGAAGGAGTCACCGGTGACGTCGGCGAACTCGATGACCTCGTCGCGCTGGTAGTGGTGGCCCAGGATGAAGACGCGGTCGCCGAGCTCCGCCTTGGCGGCGCGGGCGCGCTCGACCAGGTCCGGGTCGGAGGCGGGCGGCAGGTCGCCGGGGCACTCCACGCCGCGCTCGCTGTTCGGGTCGGCCTGGCGGCCGAGCAGGAGCAGGGCGAGCGGCGTCTGGGTCGGCTCGGCGAAGCTGGTGTCAACGGTGGTGGTCACGGGCGGGTGCCCTCCTGTGCGGCCGGACACTCCCAGCCTTCTCGTCTATCTGACGCTATCTATCATAACTCGTTCGCGTCACTCTGACGATGGACATCGTGTCGATGTGACGCGATCGTCTCGACAGGACGTCCTCCCAGCCGAGCGGCCCCTCGGGGGTGCGCGGGGTCGCCGTGCCGGGCCCGCGGGGCGTGGGCGCCGAGCCCGCAGAGCGTCCGCGCCCGGCCCGGAAGCGGGCTCGAAGCCGGCTGGAGAGGGGCCGGGCCGAAGAAACGATCAACCCGGTCGCCGACAGTGGACTGAGCAGCGGACTCCGGGAGAATGGACCGGTAAGCGCGCCCGAGCCCGATCCGTGGAGACCCCGCACCGATGAGCACCAGCAGACCGTCCGACCCGGGCGGTGTCTCCCTCGACGAGACCGACCGGCTGCTCCTGGCCCACCTGGGGCGGGACGGGCGGGCCTCCTATGCCGAGATCGGCCTGCTCGCGAACCTCTCCGCCACCGCCGTGCGCCGCCGCATCGACCGGCTGCGGTCCCGCGGCGTGGTGCGCGGGTTCACCGTGGTGCTCGACCCGGAGCTGCTCGGCTGGCAGACCGAGGCCTTCGTCGAGGTCTACTGCCGCGAGCGCACCGCGCCCGAGGAGATCCTGGCCAGTCTGCGCCAGTTCCCCGAGGTGGTCGCGGCCTGGACGGTCACCGGCGACCCGGACGCGCTGGTCCATCTGCGCGCCTCGGACACCCGCCACCTGGAGGCGGTGATCGAGCGGATCCGCCGGGAACCCGGCGTCCAGCGCAGCCGCAGCTCGGTGGTGCTCTCCCGGCTGATCGGCTGATCGGCCGACCGCGGGCCGACGCAGGAAAGCTGCGCGCCCGGCGCCGAACACGCTCGAAAGCTGCCCGAACCGGCGGGTTCGGACGCGCGGGCGCAGCCGCCTGCTGCCTAGGCTGATCAGCAGTTCACAGCCGAAGGAGCACCCCGTGAGTACGGCACCCCACCGCATGCACCAGCCCGACAACGAGCTCGTCGACCTCGTCTTCGGCTACATGCGCGAGCGTCTCCAGTACGACCCGGTGCCGCTCGACCACCCCGGCGACGGCGAGCAGCTGCGCGCGCACCTCGCGGGCCTGCTGAACGAGCACGGCAACGCCCCCGCGGACGTGCTCAAGCTCTACGACCACGAGCTGTCGCGCGCGGTGATCTCCGCCGACAGCCCGCGCTACCTCTCCTTCATCCCGTGCGCGCCCACCAAGGCCGCCCTGCTCTTCGACATGGTGGTCTCCTGCGCCTCGCTGCAGGGCATCTCCTGGCTGGAGGCGGCCGGCGCGATCGCCGCCGAGAACCAGGTGCTGCGGCTGATAGCGGACCGCGCCGGTCTGCCGCAGTCCGCCGGTGGCACCTTCGTCTCGGGCGGCTCGGCGGGCAACCTCTCCGCGCTGGTGGTGGCCCGGGACACCGCCCGGCGCCGGCTGGGGGTCGGCCCCGAGGCCCGGCTGCGGATCGCGGTGGCCGACCAGGTGCACTCCTCGGTCAAGAACACCTTCAACATCATCGGCGTCGAGGCGTTCAAGGTCCCCACAGTGGACCGCCGCTTCACCGGCGAGGCGCTGCGCGCGGCGCTGGCCGCGGACCCGAACCCGGAGACGGTGATCGCGGTGGTCGGCACCGCCGGGACCACCAACGAGGGCATCATCGACGACCTGCAGGGCCTGTCCGAGGTCACCCGCGAGCGCGGCCTGTGGTTCCACGTGGACGGCGCCTACGGCGGCGCGGGCCTCTTCGCCCCCTCGGTGCGCGAGCGCTACAACGGCATCGAGCACGCCGACTCCTTCGTCGTCGACCCGCACAAGTGGCTCTTCGCGCCCTTCGACTGCGCCGCGCTGGTCTACCGCGACCCGCGGCTGGCCAAGTCGGTGCACACCCAGGACGCCGGCTACCTGGACGTGCTGCACCACGAGGGCGACGAGTGGAACCCCACCGACTACGCCTACCACCTCACCCGCCGGGCCCGCGGCCTGCCGCTCTGGTTCTCGCTCGCGGTGCACGGCACCGCGGCCTACACCGACGCGATCGAGGCCGGCCTCACGCTGGCCCGCGAGAGCGCCCAGCTGATCCGCGAGACCGAGCACCTGGAGCTGCTGCACGACCCGCAGCTCTCCGCGGTCTGCTTCCGCCGCACCGGCTGGAGCGAGCAGGAGTACTACGCCTGGTCGCAGCGCCTGCTCGCGGACCAGGTCGGCTTCGTCACGCCGACCGGCTGGGACGGCGAGACCGTCGCCCGGTTCGCCTTCCTGCACCCGGGCACCACGATGGAGATGGTCCGCGAGATCCTCGACACGATGGCCTGAGCACCACCGGCGTCCGTCCGCCCGCCCGTCCGCCCGCCCCGGGTGGGCGGGCGCCTCACAGGAAGGCGCCGTTGGGCAGGTACGGCGCCGGCGGGCGCATGCCGCGCAGCGCCAGGAAGCCGGCGTTGCGCAGGCTCAGGCCCAGCTCCAGGCCGACGTCCACCGCCCACTCCTGCTCGGCGGTGGCGAACCTGAGCACCGCGTCGGTGCCCTGCGGCACCCGGGCCAGCGCCTCGCGCAGCAGCCGCACCGCGAGCCGGCGCGAGGTCGCCGCCAGCAGCTTCACCTCGCCGCCCAGCCGGTAGCAGTAGCCGCTGCCGGCCAGGGTGTCGGCGATCAGCAGCTCGTCGTAGTGGGCCAGCATGAAGTCGTGCTCGGGCCCGTGCGCCGCGCCGCGCAGCCGGCGGTCCACCGAGTCCAGCAGGTGCCGGTGGCCGGCGTTGCCCGGGTGGACCGGGATGTCCCCGGCGTCCAGCAGCCCGGCGCGGTCCACCGGGCCCTCCAGGCGCATCGTGGGGTGCAGCGTGAAGCCGGCCCTGCGGTAGCGACGGACGGCCGCGGGGTCGTCGGAGGAACCGATCATCCCGCGCAGGCAGCCGCGGCCGTGTTCGGCGGCCCGGTCCAGCAGCAGCCGGCCCACCCCCTTGCCCTGCGCGTCCGGCAGGACCGCCAGCAGGCACAGGATCCAGACCCCCTCGCGCCGCACCGAGAGGGCGAAGCCCACCGCCCGGCCGTCCTCCTCGGCCAGCCAGCAGCCGTCCGGGTCGGTGGCCGCCAGGTGCCGGGTACGGGCCAGCTGCAGGACGGTGGCGGCCGGCGCCGGCGGGTCGGCGGGCGCGCCCGGCGGGACGCCGAAGGCGGCGGTGCTGATCTCCAGGACGGTCTGGGCGTCGGCCTGGCTGTCACGGACTCGGCGGAGCATCATCGGACCATCCTGGCTGGCGGCGGGCCCGGTCCGCCCCCCGTTCGGTGGATCCGTCCCCCGCGCGTCCGCGGCCCGGTGAGCGGCCGGCCGCGGCGCTCGGACGATGACCGGTGCCCGGCTGTGTGCGAGCATGGGTGTACCGGGACGCGGACGAGCGCTGAGCGAAGGCCGCCCAGGTAACACGGATCAACTGCCCGGAATCAATCCGGGCGGCCGCTGGTTGGCACTGGCGGCAGTTTGTCGTCACAGACCGGGAGTAAGCAGATGACCGTCCAGGACGAGAAGACCACCGTCGAGAGTGGTCTGCTCCTTACCGATGCCGCCGCGGCCAAGGTCAAGGGCCTGCTGGATCAGGAGGGCCGCGACGACCTCGCGCTGCGCGTCGCCGTGCAGCCCGGTGGCTGCTCGGGCCTGCGGTACCAGCTCTTCTTCGACGAGCGCTCGCTCGACGGCGACGTCGTCAAGGACTTCGACGGCGTCAAGGTCGTCACCGACCGGATGAGTGCCCCCTACCTCGGCGGCGCCACCGTCGACTTCGTGGACACCATCGAGAAGCAGGGCTTCACGATCGACAACCCGAACGCGACCGGCTCCTGCGCCTGCGGCGACTCGTTCAGCTAGTCGGCCGGTCGGCCCGGCCGGTTCACCCGGCCCAGCCCGGCCCAGCCCACGAGGCGGCCCCCGGAATCCTCCGGGGGCCGCCTCGTCGTCGTTCCGTCGCCGGTTCGGCCGCGCGAGCCCGGGCGCGGGAGTTCGGTTGCCGGGGCTCAGTTGCCGGAGCTGACCGGGCCGCCGTTGGGCACCGCCTCCAGCGGCACGTCCGCGCCGGTGGCCAGGTCGACGACCGCGCGGCCCTGCAGCGCGTGCCCGAGGTCGGCGGTCGCGCCCTGCTGCTTCTCCAGCGCCGGGCAGGCCTCCCCGGCCGGCGCGCTCTGCGTGATGACCACCCGCACGCCCACCTGGCCGGCCTTGCTCTCGTCGACCTTCACCCCGTACTTGGCGCAGACCCCGGCGAAGAAGAAGACCGTCAGCTGGTTGTTCTGGGTGAGGTAGCTGACCGGCTTGATCGGGGTGAGCGCGATGCCGCCGTGCGGCGGCGGGCTGCCGGGCGCCGGGGTGCTCGTGGGCCGGCCGGGCGCGGGCTGGACCGGCGTCGGCGCGGTGGCAGGCCCGGTCGGCGCGGTCGAGGTGGTGGAGCCGCCGCCGTTCGTCGCGCCGCCCGTCGAGCCGCCCGAGCCGGTACCGGGCGAGGCGCCGTCGCTGGGCGTGGCGCCGGCGGCCGGGGCCGAGGGGCTGGAGGAGTCGGCGGGCGCGCTGGGCGCCGCGCTGCTCGCACCCGTCGAGGGGGAGGCCGCCGAGACGCCCGCACTCGCCTTCGAGCCGCCGGAACTGCCGCAGGCGCTGACCGTCGCGGTGACGGCCAGCAGCAGCGCGGCGGCCACCACGCTGCGCCGGCGCCGACCGGTGCGGGTCACGGTGGAGCGGTGCTGCGGCTCGGTGGTGGTGTTGTCGTCCATGGTGCGACGTCCTCCAGAGTTCTACGGATCCCTACGGCAGCTGTGGCTGCGCGGATGTGACGTGGCACGGGGGGATCCGGTTCCCGGCGGCGGAGGAGGCTGCCGGGGGAGGGCGTCGCACGGCTCGCGGATGCGGGTGGGGGGACGGGATCAGAGGCCGAACTCCGCCATCCCGGCCACCAGGTCCCGGGTCCTGGCGGGCACCGAGATGCTGCCGACGGCCCGGCTGACGGGCTCCGGACCGGTGGCCAGCACCGGCCAGAACAGGCCCATCCGCCGGGAGGAGTCCAGCAGGGCGTCGAGGGTGTCCGGATCGGCCTCGCCCAGCAGGGCGCCGGGGACCTGGACGGGGGAGTGGCTGGGCAGCATGTGATGCGCTCCGATCGACGGCCGCGGCCTCGTCGCCGCGGGCGCGGGCCGGGGCGGAGTCGCCCGCCGCAGCCCGTTCTGATCGCGACCCTAGGCCGCCCGGCGGGACCCGGCCAGCCCTACCCGCAGGTAGTCGCCCCGACGGCGGGAAATCGTCCCCCGCCGCTTGACGCCGACCGCGCCGCGTGCAAATCCGGTGGGAGGCGTCGGCTCGGACCGGCCCTGGACGGCGGGCGGTGGCCGGTATCGTGGCGGGGTTGCCCCGCCTTCCCCTACCGAGGAGCCCATCCGTGCGCATCGCCGTCGCCGGTTCGATCGCCACCGACCACCTGATGACCTTCCCCGGCCGCTTCGCCGGCCAGTTGGTCGAGGAGCAGCTGCACACCATCTCGCTCTCCTTCCTGGTCGACACCCTCGACATCCGGCGCGGCGGGGTCGCGCCGAACATCGCCTACGGCATGGGCCTGCTGGGCCTGCGCCCGATCCTGGTGGGCGCGGCCGGCGCCGACTTCGAGGAGTACCGCTCCTGGCTGCAGCGGCACAACGTGGACACCGCCTCGGTGCACATCTCCGAGACCCGGCACACCGCCCGGTTCATGTGCACCACCGACGAGGACCACAACCAGATCGCCTCCTTCTACACCGGGGCGATGGCCGAGGCGCGCAACATCGAGCTCAAGCCGATCGCCGACCGGGTCGGCGGCCTGGACCTGGTGCTGATCGGCGCCGACGACCCGCAGGCGATGGTGCGGCACACCCAGGAGTGCCGCACCCGTGGCTACGCCTTCGCCGCCGACCCCTCGCAGCAGCTGGCGCGCCTGGAGGGTGACGACATCCGCGAGATCGTGGACGGCGCCACCTACCTGTTCAGCAACGAGTACGAGGCCGCGCTGATCGAGACCAAGACCGGCTGGAGCGCGGCCCAGGTCCTGGAGCGGGTCGGCACCCGGATCACCACGCTGGGCAGCAAGGGCGTGCGGATCGAGCGCCGCGGCGAGCCGGTCATCTCGGTGCCGTGCGCCCCCGAGCTGAAGAAGGCCGACCCGACCGGGGTCGGCGACGGCTTCCGGGCGGGCTTCCTGGCCGGCCTCTCCTGGGAGCTGGGCCTGGAGCGGGCCGCCCAGATCGGCTGCATGCTCGCCACCCTGGTGATCGAGACGATCGGCACCCAGGAGTACGAGCTGCGCAGCGGCCACTTCGTGGAGCGTTTCGCGGCCGCCTACGGCGAGGCGGCCGCCGCCGAGCTGCGCGGCAAGCTCGGCTGACGCCGGCCGGCCCGCGCGGACCTCAGGAGGTCCGGCGCACCAGGTAGGCCGAGCCCCGGTCGGCGCCGAAGTCGGCGGCCGGGGCCTCGCCCTCGTAGGCCTGGCCGCGCATCTCGCACCAGGCGGGGATGTCCAGCCGGGCGGCCTCGTCGTCGGCCAGCACCACCACCGGGTCGCCGGGCGCCACCTCCCCGATCCGCTTCGCCAGCTCGATCACCGGCAGCGGGCACCGCTTGCCCAGCGCGTCGATGACGAGTGGTGCTTGCCGGGCAGCCGCGGGGGGAGCCGCAACGGCCAGCTCCAGCCCCAGGGGCGCGCGGACGGTGGCGACCAGGTCGGGCAGGACCGCCAGGAAGCGGTCCACCTCGGCCGACGTCACGTCGAGGGGCAGCGAGAGGCGCACGTTGCCCTCGGTCAGTACGCCCATCGCGGCCAGCACGTGACTGGGGGTCAGCGTGCTCGACGTGCAGGAGGAGCCGGAGGAGACCGCGAAGCCGGCCCGGTCCAGCTCGCTCAGCAGCACTTCGCCGTCCACGTAGAGGCAGGAGAAGGTCACCAGGTGCGGCAGCCGGTGCACCGGGTCGCCGACCACCTCCACCTCCGGGACCAGCTGCGGCACCCGGGCCCGGATCCGCTCCACCAGCGCGCGCAGGTGGGCGTCGCGCTCCCGGGCCTCGGCCCGCACCGCGCGCAGCGAGGCCGCCGCCGCCACGATCGCCGGCACGTTCGGGTACCCCGGCACCCGGCCGCCCTCGCGCTCGTCGACCGGCAGCGGCGAGTTGAACCGCACGCCCTTGCGCACGGCCAGCACCCCCACGCCGGCCGGCCCGCCCCACTTGTGCGCGCTGGCGGCCAGCAGCGACCAGCCGGCCGGGACCGGCAGCCGGCCGGCGCTCTGCGCCGCGTCCACCAGCAGCGGCACCCGGTCCGGTCCCGCGGCCGCCAGCAGCGCGGCCACCTCGGCGACCGGTTGCACGGTGCCGACCTCGTGGTTGGCGCTCTGCAGCACCGCGAGCGCGGTGTCGGGGCGCACGGCGGCGGCGAAGCGCGCGGCGTCCACCCGGCCGAGCCGGTCCACGCCCACCGAGGTCAGCTCGCCGCCGTCCGCCTCGTGCCGCTCGGCGGTGTGCAGCACGCTGGAGTGCTCGACCGCGCTGTGCACCAGGTGACGGCCCGTCCGGCGCCGCCCGCGCAGCGCGCCCAGCATGCCCAGCTGGACCGCCTGGGTCCCGCCGGTGGTGAAGGACACCTCGTCCGGCCGGGCGCCGAGCTCCTCGGCCACCGTCCGGCGCGCGGCGTCCAGCAGCATCCGGGCCTGGCGGCCCGACCGGTAGAGCCGCGCGGGGTCGGCCCAGCCCTCGTCCAGGGCGGCGATCAGCGCCTGCCGGGCGACGGGATGCAGGGGAGTGGTGGAGGCCACGTCGAAGTAGGACACGTTCGCCACCGTAGCGGGGTCTCACGGCCTGTCAGCCGACCACCGTTCGGGTACGGTTTTTGTCCGGTTCGTCCGGCCTCGACGGGCCGTCACCCGGTTGCCGCAAAGCCGTCCCCCGATCGGGTGTACGGACCCCGAAAGCCCACGATGACCTGCGAGTCCGCCCTTGCCGGGGCTGATCGGGTAGCGGGGCGGCGCGTTACCGGGACCTGCCCGTCAGGGGCGCATAAGGCTGGAGTAGGGTTTGGCCCGCATAAGCATTCAAACCGTGCCCGTGGACGGGTCGCAGGGGGACGCACCGTACTCCCCGGGACGACGCGATCGCGGGCGAGACTTCGGGAAGGCGCTACGTGAGTCCCAACGGCTCCGACCGCTCGCCGCGGCGCACGATGCGGCGGAAGCTGCCTCAGGCGCTGGCACTGGGCCTCGTCATCGCGACCGCCACCGGCTGCTCGGCCAACGACCTCCCCAGGCTTGGCCTCCCGAGCCCCGTCACCACGACTGGACATCTCGTCCTTCAGATGTGGCAGGGCTCCTGGATCGCGGCACTGGTGGTCGGCGCACTGATGTGGGGTCTGATCATCTGGAGCGTGATCTTCCACCGGCGCAGCCGCACCGGTGTCCAGATCCCTCCGCAGACCCGGTACAACGTGCCCATCGAGGCGCTCTACACCGCGGTCCCCATCGTCATCGTGTCGGTCCTCTTCTACTTCGTCGCGCGCGACGAGGCGACCCTGACGCAGACCTCGGCCAAGCCGCAGCACTACGTCAACGTGGTCGGCTTCCAGTGGAACTGGGCGTTCAACTACGAGAACACCGAGAACCCGGACCCGACCAGCACCACCGCCGCCTACGACGTGGGTACGCCGGCGAACCTCCCCACGCTCTGGCTGCCGATCAACGAGTCGGTCCAGTTCCGCCTGACCTCCCGTGACGTGATCCACGACTTCTGGCCCATCAACTTCCTGATGAAGATGGATGTCGTGCCGGGCGTGGTCAACAAGTTCGAGGTCACCCCGACGGTGCTCGGCACCTTCGACGGCAAGTGCGCCGAGCTGTGCGGTCAGGACCACGACCGGATGCTCTTCAAGGTGAAGGTCGTCTCGCACGACGACTACGTCGCTCACCTGCAGCAGCTTCGGGCCATCGGCCAGGCCGGCGCGTTGCCCTCGGGCATCACGACCATGGGAAGTGAAGAGAAGTGACCATCCTCAACGAGCCCGCCGCCGCCGGCGGAGCACACGGGGGCACCGTCACGGCCGGCGGAGCCAAGCGCACCCGCAAGCCGGGCGCCACCATCATCAAGTGGCTGACCACCACCGACCACAAGACGATCGGCACGATGTACCTCGGTACCTCGTTCGCGTTCTTCCTGATCGGTGGCATCCTGGCGCTCGTCATGCGCGCCGAGCTGGCTCGTCCCGGGACCCAGATCCTGTCGAACGAGCAGTTCAACCAGGCGTTCACCATGCACGGCACGATCATGCTGCTGATGTTCGCGACGCCGCTCTTCGCCGGTTTCGCCAACTGGATCATGCCGCTGCAGATCGGCGCCCCCGACGTCGCCTTCCCGCGGCTGAACATGTTCGCCTACTGGCTCTACCTGTTCGGCTCGCTGATCGCGGTGGGTGGCTTCCTCACCCCGCAGGGCGCGGCCGACTTCGGCTGGTTCGCCTACTCCCCGCTCTCCGACGCCGTCCGCTCGCCGGGCATCGGCGCCGACATGTGGATCATGGGTCTGGCCTTCTCCGGCTTCGGCACGATCCTCGGTGCGGTCAACTTCATCACCACCATCATCTGCATGCGCGCCCCCGGCATGACGATGTTCCGGATGTCGATCTTCGTCTGGAACGTCCTGCTGACCGCCGTGCTCGTGCTGCTGGCCTTCCCGGTGCTCGCCGCCGCGCTGTTCGCCCTGGAGGCGGACCGCAAGTTCGGGGCCCACGTCTTCGACCCGGCCAACGGAGGGGCGTTGCTATGGCAACACCTCTTCTGGTTCTTCGGTCACCCCGAGGTGTACATCATCGCGCTGCCGTTCTTCGGCATCGTCTCCGAGATCATCCCGGTCTTCAGCCGCAAGCCGATGTTCGGCTACTCCGGCCTGATCGCCGCGACCATCGGCATCGCCGGTCTCTCGGTGACGGTCTGGGCGCACCACATGTACGTCACCGGCCAGGTGCTGCTGCCGTTCTTCTCGTTCATGACCTTCCTGATCGCGGTCCCGACCGGTGTGAAGTTCTTCAACTGGGTCGGCACCATGTGGAAGGGCAGCCTGAGCTTCGAGACCCCGATGCTCTGGACGGTCGGCTTCCTGGTGACCTTCCTCTTCGGTGGTCTGACCGGTGTGCTGCTGGCCTCCCCGCCGATCGACTTCCACGTCTCGGACTCGTACTTCGTCGTCGCCCACTTCCACTACGTGGTCTTCGGCACCGTCGTCTTCGCGATGTTCGCCGGCTTCCACTTCTGGTGGCCGAAGATGTCCGGCAAGATGCTGGACGAGCGCCTGGGCAAGATCACCTTCTGGACGCTCTTCATCGGCTTCCACGCCACCTTCCTGGTGCAGCACTGGCTCGGCGCGGAGGGCATGCCCCGCCGCTACGCCGACTACCTGGCCTCGGACGGCTTCACCACCCTGAACACCGTCTCGACCATCGGCTCCTTCCTGCTCGGCCTGTCGATCCTGCCGTTCCTCTACAACGTCTGGAAGACCGCCAAGTACGGCGAGAAGGTCGAGGTCGACGACCCGTGGGGCTACGGCCGCTCGCTGGAGTGGGCGACCTCCTGCCCGCCGCCGCGGCACAACTTCCTCACCCTGCCGCGGATCCGGTCGGAATCCCCGGCGTTCGACCTGCACCACCCGGACATCGCCGCGCTCGACTACCTGGAGCTGCACGGCCACCTGGCCAAGCACCTCGAGGGCGTCATCCCCGCCGAGTACGACCAGGCCGAGCCGGTCAAGACTGAGAAGAAGAAGGGCGACGCCTGATGAAGGAGCAGGGCAAGATCTTCGCGGGCTTCGCCGCCTTCATCCTGATCATGGCCGTCGTGTACGGCGTCTGGACCACCCACAGCGCCCTCGGCACGGAGGCGGCCGGCACCACGGCCCTCTTCCTGGCCTTCGGGCTCTGCGCCTTCATCGCCTTCTACCTGGGCTTCACGGCCCGCCGGGTGGACCTGGGCGCGGGCGACAACCCCGAGGCCGAGGTCTCCGACGACGCCGGCGAGATGGGCTTCTTCGCCCCGCACAGCTGGCAGCCGCTCTCCCTGGCGATCGGTGGCGCGCTGGCCTTCCTGGGCGTCATCTTCGGCTGGTGGCTGATGTACTGGGCCCTGCCGATGATCCTGATCGGCCTCTACGGCTGGGTCTTCGAGTTCTACCGCGGTGAGAACCGCAACCAGTAGTCCCGGTCCCGGCACGACGGCGGCAGGCCCCCTCCTCGGAGGGGGCCTGCCGCCGTTTCCGCCTCTTCTGCTGCGGCGACCGGGTGGTGACCTCACTCGGGCGGGTGCAGCGGGGTGCGCCCCCGGGGCCGAGGTGCGGTGATGTTCCTACGATCTGAAACATCGTCCGAACCTCAGGAGGTTCCGGTGGCCGACAGCAGTGCAGCAGGGCGGGAGAAGAGGACGGACGAGCGGCGTCCAGGGCGCCGGGCGCCCGTGTGGTTGGCGCTCACGCCGTTGCTGATGGGCCCGCTCGCGGCCTGTTCGGGCGGCGGGGGCTCGGGCGCGGGCGCGGGCGCGGCGATAACGCCGCCGCGAGTGGTCGACGCGGCGCACCTGGTCCATACCTCGCCGGTCCGCGACGCGGAGCCCGGCAAGCCGTTCACGGTGACCGCCGAGTCCGGCGACACCGTCACGGACGTCACCCTCACCGGCCCGGACGGCCGGCAGGTGCCGGGCGTGCTGGAGGCCGGCGGACACGGCTGGCACAGTGCCGGGCCGCTCGCCCCCGGCACCCGCTACACCGCGGTGATCGCCGCCGCGGACGGTGACGGCGCGCGCGGTGAGATGACCGCCGTGGTGAGCGTGAAGGCCGCGGCCAAGCTGCTCAACGCCGCCCTCGGCCCCGACCTGGGCCAGGAGGTCTACGGGGTCGGCGAGCCGCTCACCGTGCAGCTCTCCGAGGAGGTCAAGGACCCCGCCGCCCGCCAGCAGGTGGAGCGCGCGCTCACGGTGGTCTCCAGCCCCGCGGTGACCGGTGCCTGGTACTGGGTGGACAACAAGAACCTGCACTTCCGGCCCAAGGACTTCTGGCCGGCCAACACCCGGGTGAAGCTGACCTACGACGCCCAGGGCCGCTCGATCGACGGCTCGATGTACGGCGGTTCGCTCTCCACCGTCTCGTTCCGCACCGGTGACCGGGTGGAGGCGCTGGTCGACGCCTCCAGCGACCAGCTGACCTTCAAGCGCAACGGCGAGGTGGTCAACACCATCCCGGTGACCACCGGCAAGCCCGGCTTCGACACCCGCAACGGCATCAAGGTCGTGCTGGGCCAGGAGCGGGTGGTGCAGATGAGCAGCGAGACGATCGGCATCGCCAAGGGCAGCAGCGAGTCGTACGACCTCAAGGTGGAGTGGGCCACCCGGGTGACGTGGAGCGGCGAGTACGTGCACGCCGCGCCGTGGTCGGTCGGCTCGCAGGGCGTGGAGAACGTCAGCCACGGGTGCACCGGGATGAGCACCGACAACGCCAAGTGGTTCTTCGAGCAGACCCGGGTGGGCGACATCGTGCAGGTGGTCAACAGCCAGGGGCACGCCATGGAGCCGTTCGGCAACGGCTTCGGCGACTGGAACCTGAGCTGGGACGCCTGGTTGAAGGGCAGCGCCCTGGGCCAGGCGATCGACACCAGCGGTCCGGCGCCGAGCGCGCAGAGCGCGGCCACCCTGCGGCCCGAGGTCTGAGGCGGCCGCGCTCCGGGCCGGCCCGGCCCATCTCGGCTCGGCCCGGCTCAACCCGGCCCGGCTCAGGTCCGGTAGACGAGGTCCAGCGCACCGCCGACGGCGCGCTGGGCCTCCTCGCGTGACAGGCCCAGCCGCAGCGCCCGCTCGGCGTACTCGACGGCCGCGGCGGTCGCCAGCCGGTGCGCGGCGTCACCGGAGGCGGCCACCAGGGTGCCGCGCCGGCCGTGCGTCTCCACCACGCCGTCCGCCTCCAGCTCCCGGTAGGCGCGGGCCACCGTGTTGGCGGCCAGCCCCAGCTGCTCGGCCAGCGCCCGGACGGTCGGCAGCTTCAGGCCGGCCGGCAGGGTGCCGGCCCTGGCCTGCTCGGCGATCTGCGCGCGCAGCTGCTCGTAGGGGGGTGTGGCGGCGGCGTGGTCGATGCTCAGCTGCACGGTGCGCTCTCCTCGCGGGACGGGGCAGGGGGACGGGGACGGGGGACGGAAGGCGGGGCGGGGACGCCAAGGGCCCCCGCCCGGCAGTGCCGGGCAGGGGCCCTCAGGTGGCTGACAGCACGTCAGCAGGAGCGGGGATCAGTGGTGGCCGTGGCCGCTGGTGATCTCCTGGTGCTCCTCGACGGTCGGCTTGGGGATCTGGTTGCCCTCACCGAAGTAGCTCTCGGAGAGCTTGGCCCGGGTCTTGTCCAGAACACCGACCTTGCGGGCGACACCGTTCTCGTCGGTCTCGGCCGGCAGCTCGACCGGCTCGTACTGGTCGTGCGAGGTGAGCGTGTGCAGCGTCGCCTGCGGGAGCTGGGCGTGCACCTCGATGAACTCACCGTGCGGCAGCCGCTTGATGACGCCGGTCTCGCGACCGTGCAGCACCTTCTCCTTGTCGCGGCGCTGCAGGCCCAGGCACCAGCGCTTGGTGACGAAGAAGACGATCAGCGGCACGACGAACGAGCCCACCCGCACGAAGTAGGTGATGTCGTTCAGCGAGAGGTGGAAGTGCGTCGCGATGAGGTCGTTGCCACCACCGGCGAGCAGCACCAGGTAGAGGCTGATCCAGGCGGCGCCCACCGCGGTGCGCACCGGGGCGTTGCGCGGGCGGTCCAGGATGTGGTGCTCGCGCTTGTCGCCGGTGATCCACGACTCGATGAAGGGGTAGACCGCGAGCGCGACCAGGACCAGCGGGAAGACCATCAGCGGGATGAACACACCCAGGTTGAGGGTGTGGCCCCAGGCCCGGATCTCCCAGCCCGGCATGACGCGGATCAGACCCTCGGCGAAGCCCATGTACCAGTCGGGCTGCGCGTCGGTGGAGACCTGGTCGGGACGGTAGGGGCCGTAGGCCCAGACCGGGTTGACCGAGGCGATCGCGGACATCGCCGCGATGATGCCGAAGACCAGGAAGAAGAAGCCGCCGGCCTTGGCCATGTAGACCGGCATGAGGGGCATGCCGACCACGTTCTTCTCGGTCTTGCCCGGGCCCGCCCACTGGGTGTGCTTGTGGTAGAAGACCAGGATCAGGTGCGCCACCAGCAGGCCGAGCATGACGCCCGGGATCAGCAGCACGTGGATGGTGAAGAACCGCGGCACGATGTCGGTGCCGGGGAACTGCCCGCCGAAGAGGAAGAACGAGATGTAGGTGCCCACCAGCGGGACGGCCAGGATCGCGCCCTCCATGAACCGGATACCGGTGCCGGAGAGCAGGTCGTCGGGCAGCGAGTACCCGAGGAAGCCGTCGAAGAAGCCCAGGAAGAGCAGCAGGAAGCCGAAGATCCAGTTGATCTCGCGGGGCTTGCGGAAGGCGCCGGTGAAGAAGACGCGCATCATGTGCACGAACATCGCGGCCACGAAGACGATCGCGGCCCAGTGGTGGATCTGGCGGATCAGCAGACCGCCACGGACCTCGAAGCTGATGTCCAGCGTCGAGGCGTAGGCCTCGGAGACCCGGATCCCGTCCAGCGGCGCGTAGCTGCCGTGGTAGATGACCTCGCCCATGCTCGGCTTGAAGAAGAGCGTGAGGTAGACACCCGTGAGGATGATGATGATGAAGGTGTAGAGGCAGATCTCACCGAGCATGAAGGACCAGTGGTCCGGGAAGATCTTGCGCAGGTTGGACTTGGCCAGGGTGTAGATCCCCAGCCGGCCGTCCACCCAGTCCGCGGCGGCCTCACCCTTGTTGGCGGGCTTGGCGCGGGTGCTGGCCGGGGGGGCCTGCTTGGTGCTGTTCGCGGAACTCATGCGCTGCGCTCCCAGAAGCTCGGGCCGACGGGCACGGCGAAGTCCTGTGTGGCCACCAGGTAGCCGGAGGCATCGGTGGTGATCTTCAGCTGCGGCAGGGGGTGCCCGGCCGGGCCGAAGATGACGCGAGCGCCGTCCGACAGGTCGAAGGTCGACTGGTGGCAGGGGCAGAGCGCGTGGTGGGTCTGCTGCTCGTAGAGGCTGATCGGGCAGCCGACGTGCGTGCAGATCTTCGAGTAGGCGAGCACGCCCTCGAAGCCCAGGTCGCGGGACTTGTCGTCCTTGATGTCCGCCGGCTCGATCCGGATCAGCATCAGGGCGTCCTTGGCGATCGCCTCCTGGAAGTCCACGTCGTGGTCCTGGAGACCCTCCGGACGCAGCGGGGAGGGACCCGGCTTGGCGAACGTCAGCGAGCCGACCGTGATGTCCTCGGGCTTCATCGGCTCGTTGGTGTTCATGTTCACCAGGCGGATCGGCGCGGCCGGGGTGGCCTCGTCCCAGCCGGTGTGGTCCAGCTTCGTCTCGGGCAGCGGCCCGAGGTCGCGCAGCAGCACCACGCCGGAGAGCGGCACCAGGGCCATCGAGCCGATCAGGGTGTTGCGGATCATCTTGCGGCGGCCGAAGCCGGACTCGGCGGCGCCGGTCTTGAACTGCTCGATGACGTCCGCGCGGACCTCGTCGTCGGCCTCGATCGCGTGGCGCTCGGCCGGCATCTCGACGTCCGACATCAGGGTGCGGGCCCAGTGGACCGCGCCCGCGCCGATGCAGAAGAGCGCCACACCCAGGGTCATGCCCAGCGCGAAGTTCAGCGCGCTGATGTGACCCAGCGGGAAGATGTAGACGATCTTGTCCGGGTCGATCGCCACGTACGAGGCGATGAAGCCGACGGTGGCCAGCATCGAGGTGACGAAGAGCAGCGACACCTGTCGCTCGGCCCGCTTGGCGGCCCGCTCGTCGATGTCGGTCCGCCGCGGGTGGTGGGCCGGCAGGCCCGGGTCCGCGAACGGGTTGTCGGCCACGGCCGCCTCGCCACTGGCGTGGGAGAGGCCGTCTTCGGTGGCGCCGTGCGCCCCCGGCAGCTTGTCGTCTGACATGTCGTGGCTCATGACTTCTTGGCCTTGGTGGTGTGGGCGGCGACCCAGATCGCGATGGCGATCAGGGCACCGAGACCGAAGATCCAGCCGAACAGGCCCTCGGTCACCGGACCGAGACTGCCCAGCGACAGACCACCGGGGTTGGGCGCGTCGTTCGCCTGGTACCGGACGAACGCCACGATCTGCTGCTTCTGCTGCTCGGGCATCGTGGTGTCGGGGAAGGACGGCATGTTCTGCGGGCCGGTCTGCATGGCCTCGTAGATGTGCTTCGGGTCGACGTTCTCCAGCGTCGGGGCGTACTTGCCCTGCGTCAGGGCACCACCCGCACCGGCGAAGTTGTGACACTGCGAGCAGTTGGTGCGGAACAGCTCGCCACCCCTGGCGATCGCGTCCACCTCGGTGGAGGTGTACTGCTCCTTGGTCGGCGTCACCGGGCCCGGGCCCAGCGAGGCGACGAAGGCGGCCATCTGGTCGATCTCGGCCTGGCTGTAGATGTTCCTCTTGGCCGGGACCTGGGCGCCGGGCTGCTGTGCGGGCATCCGACCGGTGCCGACCTGGAAGTCGACGGCGGCGGAACCCACGCCCACCAGGCTCGGGCCGTCACTGCTGCCCTGGCCGTTGAGGCCGTGGCAGGAGGAGCAGCCCACGGCGAAGAGCTTCTTGCCCTCGTCGATCGCGAGCGACTGCGCGGAGGTGTCGGCCTGGGCCTTCTCGGCGGGCGCGAACGCGGCGTACAGCCCCCCGGTGGCCGCGAGGGCGAAGAGTAGGACGACCAGCGCCGCCAGTGGGTGGCGCCGTCGTGCGGAGAGCTTTTTCACGGAATAACCCCGGTGTCAGGATCTGGTCGGCTGGTGGTGGGCCAGGCGCCGTTGGGCGTCGGCAGGGGATCGGCACGAGCGATGGACCCGGAGCCGGTGAGGGCAGCGGGTCCGGCCGGCGGCCAGCGACCTGATCGGCTACTTGATCAGGTAGATGGTCGCGAAGAGGCCGATCCAGACCACGTCGACGAAGTGCCAGTAGTACGACACGACGATCGCCGCGGTGGCCTGCTCGTGCGTGAACCGCTTGGCGGCGTAGGTCCGCCCCAGCACCAGCAGGAAGGCGATCAGACCGCCCGTCACGTGCATCCCGTGGAAGCCGGTGGTCAGGTAGAACACCGTGCCGTACGGGTCGGAGGACAGCGAGAGGCCGTCGTTCTTCACCAGCTCGGTGTACTCGAAGATCTGGCCGCCGATGAAGATCGCGCCCATCACGAACGTGATCGAGAACCACGACCGCAGCTTCTTCACGTCACCGCGCTCGGCGGCGAAGACGCCGAGCTGGCAGGTGAGCGAGGAGAGCACCAGGATCGTGGTGTTCACGGAGGAGAAGGGGACGTTGAGGGCATGCGCCTTCTCGGCCCAGAAGTCTGGTCCCTTCACGGATCGAGCCGTGAAGTACATCGCGAAGAGGGCCGCGAAGAACATCAGCTCGGAACTCAGCCAGACGATGGTTCCGACGCTGGTCATGTTCGGTCGGTTGACCGATCCATGAGCGTGCCCGGTTTCTGTTGCTGTTGCTGTCGCCACGACCGACATTATGTCGGTCCCTTATTCCGTCTTCACGCCGGGGGGTCTCCCTCGGAGTGTCCGGTGCGTGCGGTATGCCCGGATGGCCGCGCGGACGACGGCGCGAGCCGGCCCCGGCGGCCCGACCAGGCGTGATTCCCGCACCGGTGCGACTTTTCTGATGGCAGGTTCGGGTCGACCACCCGTCTGCCGGGCGCGTCCTGACGGCGGGCGGGGCCGGGCTGGGGTAGGAGGTGAGCCGTACGGGTGGTCTGTGCCCCCGAGGGTGACGGCCACTCCTCCGGGTGGGTGACACCCCGTCGGCTCGCCGCGGTGGTGCCGCGTGTCGGCCGCCCACCGACGGTATCCGGAAGAGATCGCGCCGCACGCTCACCGGGACGGGTGATCGGGAGTAGCATCCGGAAGTGGTGGACGTGGTCCGGATCACATTCGCGCCCCGCCCTGCCGCGGAGGCTCGCGACGGAGCGGGGCACCTTGTCTGAACACCTGGGAGCAGGGCCGATGACGCACACGAGCGACGAGACAGTCACCGTTCTCGTCTACAGCGACGACCGCAACACTCGCGCGCAGGTCACCGAGGCGCTCGGCCGCCGGCCCGCCGCCGACCTGCCCGAGCTGACCTACCTGGAGTGCGCGACCACCCCGGCCGTGCTCCGCGCCCTGGAGAAGGGCGGGATCGACCTCTGCATCCTGGACGGCGAGGCCGTCCCGGCCGGCGGTCTGGGGCTGGCCCGCCAGGTGAAGGACGAGATCTACGGCTGCCCGCCGGTGCTGGTGCTGATCGGGCGCCCGCAGGACAGCTGGCTGGCCGCCTGGAGCCGGGCGGACGCGGCCATCGCGCACCCGGTCGACCCGATGGCGCTGGCCGAGTCCACCGCCACCCTGCTGCGCGCCCGGCTCGGCGCGCGCAGCCTCTCGCGCTGACGACGCGCCGCGCGGGTCACCGCCCGCGCTGACCGCGCCGACGACGCGCCGCGCGGGTCGCCCCACCGGGGTGGCCCGCGCGACGGCGTCCCGAGGGTCGGACAAGGTCCGTCCCGCCGGTCGGAACGCGGGAGGACACGGCCGCGGGCGGGCCGTCTCAGCAGGAGAGAAGGGTCGCGCGGGGCAGGACGGCGGCCGGTGCCCGATCGCTAGGCTGGCAGCGTTCTCCGGGGCCGCGGGCCCCTCGGCGCTACACGGACGCGAGCTGGAGTCGGCCATGGTGAATGTGAACCCTGCGAACGGCGGTCAGGACCCCGCGCAGGTGGTCAGCACCTGGCCCGACATCCTGAGCACGCTGCTGGACGGCTCCGACCTCGCGCAGGCCGAGGCGGCCTGGGCGATGGACCGGATCATGAGCGGCGAGGCCAGCGGGGCCCAGGTGGCCGGCTTCATGGTCGCGCTGCGGGCCAAGGGCGAGACGGTCGACGAGGTGCTGGGTCTGGTCGAGGCGATGTACGCCCACGCCGAGCCGCTGCACATCCCGGGACCCGCGGTGGACATCGTGGGCACCGGCGGCGACCGGGCGAAGACCGTCAACATCTCCACCATGTCGGCCATCGTCGCGGCCGCGGCCGGCGCCAAGGTGGTCAAGCACGGCAACCGGGCGGCCTCCTCGGCGAGCGGCTCCTCCGACGTGCTGGAGCGCCTGGGGATCCGGCTGGACCTGGACGCCCGGCGGGTGGCGGAGGTGGCCGAGGAGGTCGGGCTGACCTTCTGCTTCGCGGCCAGGTTCCATCCCGCGATGCGGCACGCCGCTCCCGCCCGCCGTGACCTGGGGGTGCCCACCGCCTTCAACATCCTCGGTCCGCTGACCAACCCGGCCAAGGTGACGGCGCACGCGGTCGGCTGCTTCGACACCCGGCTGGCGGGCCTGATCGCCGGCGTGCTGGCGCGGCGCGGCTCCAGCGCGCTGGTCTTCCGCGGCGACGACGGCCTGGACGAGCTGACCGTCTGCTCCACCTCGCAGGTCTGGGTGGTGCGCGGCGGGGAGGTCACCGAGGTGACCCTGGACCCGCGTGAGCTGGGCATCGAGCTGGTCGGCCTCGAGAAGCTGCGCGGTGCGGACGCCGGCTACAACGCGGACGTGGCCCGCCGGGTGCTGGCCGGCGAGCGCGGCCCGGTGCGCGACGCCGTGGTGCTGAACTCGGCGGCGGCCCTGGTCGCGCTCGACCTGACCGAGGCCCCGCTGGTGGAGCAGCTGGCGACGGCGATGGTCCGCACCGCGGCCGCCATCGACACGGGCGCGGCGCAGGACACCCTCAAGCGCTGGGCCGAGGCCACCGCGCGCTGAGCGAGCCCCGACGGGCCGGCACCGGACATCGGTGCCGGCCCGTCGCGCCGTCCGCCGTCCCACCACTGGTCCGAATGGCGGGACGGTATTTGACCACTCCTCGACCGGGTGCCTACAGTCTTCGTCAGGTCATGAGTGACAGCGCGACAAGCCCCAGCTTGCTGTCCGGCAACCCTCCGTCCGTGGCGGGGTGCCCTGGGTGAAGACCGGGCCAGGCGACGATAGGTTCGCCCGGCAAGCGCGGACCACCGGTGTCTCATCAGCACTCCCGGGGTCCAGAACCCCCGAGGGAGTGCCTCACCATGTCCGTCGTCTCCGCATCCGTCTGTGCCCCGCTCGCCGTCCTCGGTTCCGACGTCGAGGTCCCGCTGGTGAGCGGCGAGAAGGTGGTTTACGCCGCGCTCGACTACGCCGCCAGCGCCCCGGCCCTCCAGCGGGTCTGGGACGACGTGGCCGCCTACGCCCCCTACTACGGCAGCGTGCACCGCGGCGCCGGCTACCTCTCGCAGCTATCCACCGACCTCTTCGAGCAGAGCCGGCGCACCGTCGAGGAGTTCCTGGACCTGCGCGAGGGCGACCAGGTGGTCTTCACCCGGGCCACCACCGACTCGCTCAACCTGCTGGCGGGCGTGCTGCCGGCCGGCACCCGGGTCTTCGCCTTCGAGACCGAGCACCACGCCTCGCTGCTGCCCTGGCGCCGCGAGGGCCTGACCGTCAGCTACCTGCGGGCCCCGCGCTCGCACGCCGAGGCGGTCGCCGCGCTGGACGAGGCGCTGGCGGCGAACCCCGAGGGGCCGCGGCTGTTCTGCGTGACCGGCGCCTCCAACGTGACCGGCGAGCTGTGGCCGGTGGCCGAGCTGACCGAGGTCGCCCACCGGCACGGCGCCCGGGTGGTGCTGGACGCCGCCCAGCTCGCCCCGCACCACCGGGTCTCGGTGCGCGAGCTCGGCGTCGACTGGATCGCCTTCTCCGGCCACAAGCTCTACGCCCCCTTCGGCGCGGGCGTGCTGGCCGGCCGGGCCGACTGGCTGGACGCGGCCGAGCCGTACCTGGCCGGCGGCGGCGCGAGCCGCACGGTGGCCCGCGAGGTGGACGGCTCGGTGGCCGTCGAGTGGCAGCGCGGACCGGCCCGGCACGAGGCCGGCTCGCCCAACGTGATCGGCGCCTACGCCGTCGCCTCCGCCTGCCGGGCGCTGACCGAGGCCGGTTTCGACGCCCTGCAGGCCCGCGAGCAGCAGCTGATCGACCTGCTGCAGGCGGGCCTGGCGCAGATCCCCGAGGTCCGGGTGCTGAGCCTGTTCGGCACCGAGGCGGCCCGGGTCGGGGTGCTCTCCTTCGTCGTCCAGGGCTGGAACAGCTCGCACTTCTCGGCCGCGCTCTCCGCCGAGTACGGCATCGGCGTGCGCGACGGGCTCTTCTGCGCGCACCCGCTGGTGCGCACGCTGCTCGGGGGCGAGGAGGCGGCGCCCTCCGAGTGCGGGGCGCCGGAGCCTTCGCTGCCCGGCGAGCGCAGCCTGAACGCGATCCGGGTCAGCTTCGGCGCCGGCACCCCCGACGAGCACCTGGACCGCTTCCTGACCGCGGTGCGCGAGCTGGTCACCGACGGGGCGCGTTGGAGCTACCGCAACGAGGGCGGGCGCTGCGTGGCGGACACCCGGCGCTGACGCGGCGGGCGGGGGCGGCCGGCCCGTGGTGGGCCGCCCGCCCCTCAGCCGTCCAGGCCCAGCGCGAAGGCGGCTTCGAGGTCGTGCTGCGAGTAGGTGCGGAAGGCGATCTGGGTCTCGGTGTGCTCGACGCCCGGCACCTTGTTGAGGCGGCCGGGGATCACGTCGGCCAGGTCGTCGTGCCGGCGCACCCGCACCATCGCCACCAGGTCGTAGCCGCCGGTCACCGAGTAGACCTCGCTCACCCCGTCGATGGCGGCGATCGCCTCGGCGATCTCGGGGATCCGGTCGACGCTGGTCTTGATGAGCACGATGGCGGTGATCATGGCGGGGCTCCTGGGGCCGGGGGACGTCGGGACCACCGTACTGGTGGAGGGGAGGCGGGGCAGCGGGTGCCGGCCGGCTCAGCGCCCGGCGGCGCCACCGGCAGCCGCCGAGTCGGGGCGGGCGGGCAGGCGGCCGCGGGCCGCGGCGGCCCAGACCGTCAGGTACCCCGCCGCGAAGCCGATTACGTGGGCCAGGTAGGCCACCCCCGGAGCGGCCTGGCCGGCCGACCACCACTGGACGGCGAACCAGAGGCCGAGCACCAGCCAGGCCGGCAGCCGCAGCGGCAGGAAGAGCAGCATCGGGACCAGCGCGGTGACCCGGGCCCTGGGGTAGAGCCGCAGGTAGCCGCCGAGCACCGCGGAGATCGCGCCGGAGGCGCCGACCAGCGGCCGCAGCGCCTGGGCGCCGCCGGCGGTCGTGAGCGCGTAGCCGTAGGCGGCCAGTGCGCCCAGCGCCAGGTAGCAGCCGAGGAAGCGGAACCGGCCCAGGCGCTCCTCCAGCCCGGGACCGAAGACATAGAGGAAGAGCATGTTGCCGAGCAGGTGCAGCCAGCCGCCGTGCACGAAGAGCGAGCTGAGCACCGACAGGACCGGGATCTTGCCGGGCGTGGCGCGGGCCGGGCAGTCGGCCACCGCGGGGGCCGTCCGGGCCAGCTGCGCCGCGGTCAGCGGACGGTCGCTCAGCAGCTCGGCGGGGACCGCGCCCCACCGCTGCTGGTAGCGCTGCGCCGCGCAGGCCCGCTGCGCGGTGCTCGCCCCGTAGGAGGGGTTGACGCCGTCCGGGCCGGCCAGGAAGACCAGGCAGTTGACGACGATCAGCAGGTAGCTGACCAGGGGGGCCGGGGCGCCGCCGGGCCGCGGGGCGGTGTCCGGGCCGGCCGGCGACTGCTGCTGGATCGTCATGCGCCGATCCATTCCGCGCCGGGCCGGCCGCGACACCGCGCTGTGCTGCGACCGGGTTACCGCGCGCGCGTTCGAGCGGCCCCGGCGCAGGTGGGAACCGGTATCCGGTGGAGGGTGTCACAGCCCCAGGGCCTAGGCTTGGGGCCTGGCCACAGCAGCGGCCCGGACCCCGGACCAGAGAAGAGGACCCCGCCTCATGACCGTCCCCGCGCCCACCGCCGAGACCCGCTGGCGCTGCACCCTGTGCGGCAACCTGACGCGCTTCGACGTGACCCGCTCCTCGCGGGTGGTCGAGTACGTGCACCTGGACCTGGCGGGCGAGCCGACGGTGGAGGAGACCGAGGTGCTGGCCGAGACCCTGGAGTCGGTGCGCTGCCGCTGGTGCAACGCGGTCGACCAGGTCGAGCTGGTGGCCCGGCCGGACGCGGACGCCGCCGCGGTCACCGAGAGCGGCGACGGCGCCGAGACCGCGCGGTGAGCGTCGCGCCGGCGCGGTGAGGCGACGCGTGCCGGCGAGTGGCGTGGTGTCCCCGGGACGCCGCGCACGAGACAATTGCACAGAGCGGTGAGTCAGGGGTGGCCGGACGCCGGCCGGGATGCCCCGCAGACCAGGATCGGAGCCGAGGACGCGATGGACGCAGCGAGGGAGGCCGCTGAGCCGCAGGGGCAGCCGCCCGCTGTCGCCGTCGACGAGCCCGGCCCCGACGGGCTGGGCGCGCCTGGACCGGACGCCGCGGAGCAGCCCGGGGACGGGCGGCCCGAGGACGACGGGCCGGCCGGTGACCAGGGGCCGGCCGACGGTGACGGGCGGCTCGACGAGGAGCCCGGCGCCGGCGAGCAGCTGGACCGGCCGCTGCCGGAGGGCGTGCGCCGCCGGGTGGTGGGCCTGGCCGCCGACGCGCTCGGTGGCCTGCCGGTCACCGAGCTGCCCACCACGCTGCGCCCGTACGCCAAGTTCACCCCGGCCCGGCGCGCCAAGTACGCCGGCACCGCGCTGGCGGCCGCGCTGGAGGCCGAGCCGGTCTTCCGGCTGCGGATAGCGGACCGGCTGCGGCTGGGCCAGCCCGACCTGGTCAAGGCCCTGGAGGCCGGCCAGGTCCCGGGGGCCGCCGAGCCGTTGGACGTGGCCGCCGCCGCCTACCTGCTGCGCCCGCGCGGCTGGGCGCAGCTGGTCACCGAGGCCGGTGAGCAGGCCCAACGGGCCGGCGCCGAGGACGCCGCGGCCGAGGCGGCCCGGCTGGTGGAGAAGCTCCAGGAGGAGCTGGCCGGGGTGTGGGCGGCCGCCCGCCACGACCTGGAGCGGCAGCGGGCCGAGGGCGAGGGGTCCCGCAAGGAGCTGGAGACGCTGCGCAAGAAGCTGCGCAGCCTGGAGAGCGACACCCGCCGGGCGCAGGCCGAGAGCCGCAAGCTGGCGGCCGAGCTGGACGCGGCCGCGGCGGCCGCGGCCACCGAGCGCGGCGTCACCGAGAGTGAGAACCGCCGGCTCAAGCACCGGGTGACCGAGCTGGAGGCGGCGCTGGAGACCAGCCGCCGCTCGGTCCGCGAGGGGCGCAGCGTGGAGGACATGCGGCTGCGGCTGCTCCTGGACACCGTGCTGCAGTCGGCCCAGGGCCTGCAGCGCGAGCTGGCGCTGCCGGTCACCCAGCTGCACCCGGCCGACCTGGTGGACGCGGTGGTCCCCGGTTCGGCCTCGCCGCACGACGTGGCCCGGCGCGGGTTGGCCGAGGACGACCCGGCGCTGCTCGACCAGCTGCTGGCGATCCCTCAGGTGCACCTGGTGGTGGACGGCTACAACGTGACCAAGACCGGCTACCCGACCCTGCCGCTGGAGCAGCAGCGGCTGCGGCTGCTGGGCGGTCTGGCGATGCTGGCCCAGCGCACCCAGGCCGAGGTGACCTGTGTCTTCGACGGGCAGGACCTGGACGTGCCGGTGATCATGGCGCCGCCGCGCGGGGTGCGGGTGCGGTTCAGCCGGACCGGACAGACCGCGGACGAACTGATCCGCCAGTTGGTCCGCGCCGAGCCGCAGGGGCGCCCGGTGGTGGTGGTCTCGGCGGACCGGGAGGTGGCCGACGGCGTGCGCAAGGCGGGCGCCCGCCCGGTGGCCTCGGTCCTGCTGCTGAAGCGGCTGGCTCGCACCTGACCGGCGCGCGCGGCGTGAAGGGTCGGTGAAAGCCGCTCCGCCGAAGGTAGTTCATGGCGGCAGGGGAGTGGCGCAAAGATGTGATCTTCACTAGGGTCTGGCGTCAAACCTATTTTTCCGGTCACTCATCCGATCGGGTGAGACCGGCAGAAGAAGGAGCAGTCCCTTGGCGTCCCACCGCCGTCCCAAGCAGCCGAGCCGCACTCGAGTCACCGTGCTCACCGCGGCTGCGGCCACCGCGGTCGCGCTGTCCGCGCAGACCGGCGCGTGGGCCGATCCCAAGCCCAGCAAGGAAGACGTCAAGGCCCAGATCGACGACCTGAACAACCAGCAGGAAGCCGCCTCCGAGAAGTACAACGGTCTCAAGGAGCGCGGGGACCAGCTGCGGGCGCAGGCCGCCCAGCTGCAGGACGAGGTGGCGCGCGGTCAGGACCAGGTGACCCAGCTGCAGTCCGGGCTGGCGGCGGTGGCCGGCGACCAGTACCGCAACGGCGGGATCGACCCCGCCGTGGTGCTGATGCTCAACTCCAACCCCAAGGGCTACCTGGACCAGGCGTCCAGCATGGCGCAGGCCACCTCCACGGAGACGGACGCGCTCAAGGCCCTGCAGGGCGAGCAGCGCAAGCTCGACCAGGAGAAGAAGGAAGCCGCCGACACGCTCGCCGAGCTCGACCGCTCCACCAAGGAGCTGAACGACGCCAAGGCGGACGTGCAGTCCAAGCTGGCGGCCGCGCAGAAGCTGCTCAACTCGCTGAGCGCCGCCGACCGCGCCGCGCTGCAGGCGGCCGACCGCGCCTCGCGCAGCGACACCCGGGTCGACCTGACCACCCTGCCGCCGGTCTCCGGCTACGCGGGCGCCGCGGTCACCGCCGCGCTGAGCAAGCTGGGCCACGCGTACGTCTGGGGCGCCACCGGCCCGGGCACCTTCGACTGCTCGGGTCTGATGCAGTGGGCCTACGCGCAGGCCGGCGTCTCGCTGCCGCGCACCTCGCAGGAGCAGGGCCACATCGGCACCGGCGTGAGCCTGGCCGACGCCCAGCCGGGCGACCTGGTGATCTACGGCGGCGACATGCACCACGTGGGCATGTACATCGGCAACGGCCAGGTGGTGCACGCCCCGCACACCGGCGACGTGGTCCGGATCGCCCAGGCCACCTCGATCGGGTCGATCAACACCATCCGCCGGGTCTGACGGATCGTCGCGGCACCGGGTGTGCCGGCGGCTCATTGCGCCAACTTTCGGTACAACCCGGCCGATTCGGACATTTCCTGACGGGCGGCCAGGGACCCCCACGAGGTGACCTGGGTCACGGCACGCGCCCCGGAAGATCGGCAGGGCGTGACATCTCTACCACGCAGAGTCAAAGTTCGACGTTTTTTCCGACAAGGATTTGAACGGATCACGGATCAGTTACTAGGGTCATGACCCGGACCACCGCGACGGTGATCACCCGACCCGGGTGGCAGCGGGGGTTACCGCCGAGTCTGGAAAGCAGCGCGGACAGTTGACTGTCCGATGGGGAAGCCCCCAGGGGGTGCTGCGGACCGGAGCCGGGGAACCACGTTCCCTCGGGGTGAATCGGCGCCAGAGTCGGCCAGGGGGCCGGTGAGGCGTCGTAGGGCGTCTCTTCCGGCCCGAACCCGTCAGCTCACCCGGTAGGCGGTCGAAGGAAGAAGGATTCGTGGCGTCCCATCGTCGTCCCAAGCCCGTCGGCCGTACCCGCGCGTCGATCCTGACCGCCGCGGCCGCCACCGCAGTGGCTCTCTCCGGACAGGGGGCTGCGCACGCCGATCCGACGCCCACCATCGACCAGGTCAAGTCGCAGGTCGACGACCTCAACGCGCAGGCCGAGTCGGCGAGTCAGAGCTACCTCGGCGCGCAGGACAAGCAGCAGGCCCTGCAGAAGCAGGTCGGTGAGCTGCAGGACCAGGTGGCCCGCCAGCAGGACCAGGTGACGAACCTGCAGAGCGGCCTGGCGCAGGTGGCCGCCGACCAGTACGCCAACAACGGCATCTCGCCGACCGTGCAGCTGATGCTCAACTCCAGCCCGGACGGATTCCTGAACCAGGCCGGCTCGCTGAACCAGCTGAACAGCACCCAGGCCCAGACGCTCAAGCAGCTCCAGGTGCAGCAGCGCAAGCTCGACCAGGACAAGACCGAGGCGCAGGGCAAGCTCGCCGAGCTGGACACCACCACGCAGCAGCTCAAGGCGGCCAAGGACGACGTCCAGGCCAAGCTGGCCAAGGCCCAGGCCCTCCTCAACTCGCTGACCGAGCAGCAGCGTCAGGCGATAGCCGCCGCCGAGGCGAAGGCCGCCGCGGACGCCAAGGCCGCAGCCGAGAAGGCCGCCGCCGACGCCAAGGCGGCCGCCGACGCGAAGTCCGCCACGGACTCGCAGGCCACCGCCTCGCGCAGCAACACCCGTACCAACCTCGGCGCGCCGAGCACCCCGGCCGCGCAGGCGCCGGCCGCCCCGGCCGCCGGCAACTCGGCGGGGGGCGCCGCGATCGCCGCCGCGGTCAGCAAGCTGGGCTCGCCGTACTCCTACGGTGCGACCGGTCCCTCCGCCTTCGACTGCTCCGGGCTCACCCAGTGGGCTTACGCGCAGGCCGGCGTCTCGCTGCCGCGCACCTCGCAGGCGCAGGCCTCGGCCGGCAACTCGATCGGCACCAACATCGCCAACGCCCAGCCCGGCGACCTGATCATCTACTTCAGCGACCAGAGCCACGTCGGCCTGTACGTCGGTGGTGGCCAGATCATCCACGCCCCGCACACGGGCGCGGTGGTCCGCTACGAGTCCGCGACGGTGATGGCCATCTCGGCCATCGTGCGCCCCTGACGTCCGCGCGAGAAGGCCCGGTTCCCCTGCGGGAGCCGGGCCTTCGGCGTTCCCCGGTCGCTGAGATGTCCGATTGGGGATCAAATATTCGTATAGGCAAGGGTTTGGACTACCTTGCCACGACTCGCTAACGTCTGCGCTCGGATCTCCGCTCCGGACCTCCGTTCTCACGGCGATTGGAGTCGTCAGCCATGGCGATGGCGCAACGCCCGGTTCCCCCGGGCCGTTCTCCGCATGCTTCGGCCGGCCGATCGGGCACCGTCGGACGGCTGGCCCGGGTCCTGGCGGTCACCGCCGCCGCGACCACCGCGCTGGCGATAACGGCCGGCGGGGCGCAGGGGATGCCCACCCGGCCGGACCGCAACGACGTCAAGGCCCAGGTGGACCAGCTCTACGCGGAGGCCGAGCAGGCCAGTGAGCGGTCCAACGCGGCCGAGGAGGCGCAGAAGCGGCTGCAGGCCGAGGCGGGCAGCCTGCAGCAGCAGGTCGCGGTGGCGCAGGACGCGCTCAACCGGATGCGCGGGGACCTGGCGGGGGTGGCGGCCGCCGAGTACCGCTCGGGCGGCATGGACCCCTCGGTCCAACTGATGCTCTCCTCCGACCCGGAGGCCTACCTGGCCAAGGCGCGCAGCCTGGCGCAGGTCGCCCGGCAGCGCGGCGACTCGCTGCGCGAGGTGATCGAGCAGCAGCGCCGGCTCGACCAGCGACGGGCCGAGGCGAGCGGCAAGTTGGCCGAGCTCGACGCGGTGCGCCGCAGCCTGGGCGACGCCAAGCAGCAGGTCCAGCAGCGGTTGCACAGCGCGCAGGCGCTGCTGAACAGCCTGGGCGCCGGCGAGCGGGCCCAACTGGTGACCCAGGACGCCCGCGAGGCGCACGAGCGGGCCACCCGCGGCACCGACCGGGTGGACCTGGGCAGCCAGCCGCCCTCCTCGGACCGGGCGGCGGTGGCGCTGGCCGCCGTGCTCAGCAAGATCGGCTCGCCGTACGTCTACGGATCCACCGGCCCGGGTACGTTCGACTGCTCGGGTCTGATGTACTGGAGCTGGCGGCAGGCCGGAGTGACCCTGCCGCGCACCTCGCAGGCGCAGGCGTTCGGGGGGCAGCGGATCAGCCTAGCCGAGGCGCGACCGGGAGATTTGGTGATCTTCTTCAGGGACATGCACCACGTCGGCATGTACGTCGGCGGCGGCAACGTGGTGCACGCGCCGTACCCGGGGGCCCGGGTCCGCTACGAGAGTGCCTCGGCGATGCCGGTAGCGGCGGTGGTGCGGGTCTGAGCGTCCAGCATCCGGTGACCGACCGGTGCGGCGCCGACCCGTCGGCCGCCGAGCAGCCCGTCACGGTCGGACCCCCCGCGGCGCCCCTCGCCCCGCCCGCGCCGAGCGGCACCCTG
>NZ_BAAALF010000081.1:0-35276 GCF_039528135.1 Kitasatospora nipponensis
GGGACCGCACGCCGCCGGGCCGGCCCCGGCCGCCGCCCGGGCGGCCAGCGCAAGGAACCGCCGCCGCCTGGGACCGCGCCGCCCACCGGTCGACTGCCGGTCCTCGGGTTCCTGCCGCCGGTCGGGTACCTGCTGCGGGTCCTCGGGTACCTGCTGCTCGGCCATGCGGGGAACTCCTCGGCGGGTGCTCGGTTCTGCGTCGACGGCACGGACTGCGGCAGCACGGCTGTGCGACCGCCTCACATGCTCCCCCACGATCCTGAACGGCCGACGCCGGTCCCGCTATCGGGCCGCCCCCACCCCCTCGGACGGTGCCGGCCGGACGGCCTGCGGGCGGACCCCGCCCTGGCGACCCGGCCAGCGCCCGGCCGCCAGCCGGGGCCAGCCGGCGAGCACCACCGGCAGGGCGAAGTAGCCGAAGCGGCCGGCCGGGGCCAGCAGGAACGCCACGGTCAGCCCGACCGCCAGCAGGTCGGCGGCCGCCACCGCCCAGGCCGGCGGGCGCAGCAGCAGCCGGACCCCGACGGCCGCACCGCCCAGCGCCAGCAGCGCGATCGAGGCCAGGTGGCCCAGCGGCCCGAGGTCGGCGAGCACCTTGCCGGGCAGCGGGCTGCCGGCCGGCGTGCGCACGGCGGTCAGGCCCAGCGGGAAGCGGACCACCTGCTCCAGGAAGTCGTGGGCCCCGGTCAGCAGCACCGGCAGGATCACCGCGCAGCCCACCAGGACGGCGATCGCGACGGTCTGCCGGGCCGACCGGCGCCCGTACCGGCGCCAGAGCAGGACGGCGGCGACCGGCAGCACCGGCCAGCCCGTCCACTTGAGGGTGCCGGCCAGTGCCAGCAGCAGCCCGGCGCCGACGGTGCGGTCCCGGGCCGCCAGTGCCACCGCCAGGCAGCAGACGCCGATCAGCGGCAGGTCCACCCCGCCCACGGCCAGCATCAGGGCGATCAGCGGAGAGCCCGTCAGCATCCCGAGCGGCAGCAGCGGTGAGCGACCCTGCGCGGGGCTGAGCAGCCGCCAGCTGACGGCCAGGCAGCCCAGGAAGGTGAGCGCGAACCAGATCCGCGGGTCTCCCAGGATCGCGGCGACGACGGTGTCCGAGCCCAGCAGTTCCCTGGGCAGGCCGAAGAGGGCCATCGCCGGCAGGTACGGATTGAAGTCGGTGACCAGCACGGGGTGCGGCAGGTACGGGCTGCCGGTCCGCACCAGCAGGTGGGCGGAGCGCTGCACCACGATCACCTCGGACTGCGCCAGCCCCCGGGCAGCCAGCACCCCCAGCGGCAGCAGGACGGCTCCGAGCAGCGTGACCGCGGCCGCGACGTGGCCGCCCGCCCGCCGCGGCAGCGTGACGACAGCCAGCGCGGCCAGCAGGTAAGCGGGGGCGGCGAACAGGCCCCAGAGCCGCTGGTTGCCGATCGTGGACACCAGCGGGAAGGCCGCCGCCCAGCCGGCCGCCACCAGGCAACCGACGCACCGGACGGACCGGCGCCCCGCCCAGGGGACGACCCGCGGGCCGAGCCACCCGCCCCCCACCGCCACGCCGGCCCCGATCCCGGCCCGGGCACGACGCGAGGCCACCGCCAGTGAACGGATGATCACCATGGGTGAAGACTAGGGCGCGCGGACTCCCCTGTCGCTCACCCCGTACCGATCACCGCCGGCCGTTCACCCCCGACCGTTCAGCACCGCCTGCATCACCGACTTGGCGATCGGCGCGGCCAGGCCGCCCCCGGTCACGTCCGTCGCGTCGCTGTCCGCGATGACCACCGCGACGGCCACCGGCGGAACGTCCGAGGAGCCGGCGGGCTTGGCCCAGGAGATGAACCAGGCGTACGGCGTACCGCTGTTGTCCACCCCGTGCTGCGCCGTGCCGGTCTTGCCGCCCACCGTGGCGCCGGGGATCCGGGCGTTGCGACCGGTGCCGTTCTGCACCACGTCGGTCATCAGCTGCTGCACCTGGCCGGCCACCGCCGGGCTCATCGCCCGCTTGTACGGCTGCGGCTCCATCAGCTGGACCGTCGTGCCGTCCGACTTCGTCAACTTGTCCACAAGCTGGGGATACATCACCGTGCCCTGGTTGGCGACGCCCGCCGCCACCATCGCCATCACCAGCGGGGTGGCCGCGGTGTCGAACTGCCCGATCGAGGAGAGCGCCAGCTGCGAGGCGTTCATGGTGGTGTCGAAGTTGCTGCGGGCCGCGCGGACCGGGATGTCCAGCCTGCTGTCGTTGAAGCCGAAGTTCTGCGCCATCGTCACCATCGGCTCCAGGCCGGTGCTGACACCGAGGTAGCCCAGCACGCTGTTGCAGGAGAGCGTCATGGCGGTGTCCAGGGAGAGGTTCGGCCGGTCGCAGGCACTGGTGTCGTTCACCAGCTCGGTGGTGGTACCCGGCATGACGTAGGGGTACGGCGCGCTGGTGGGGGCGTTGATGTCGCTGACCACACCGCCGGCCAGCGCCGCCGCGGCGGTGACCACCTTGAACGTCGAGCCGGGCGGGTAGGTCTGGCGCAGCGCCCGGTTGAGCATCGGCTGGTCGGTGTCGGCCCGCAGGCGGTTCCAGGCGTCCTGGTCGGCGTTCGAGGAGCCGGCGAAGGTGCCGGGGTCGTAGGAGGGGGTACTGGCCAGCGCGAGGATCCGCCCGGTGCTCGGCTCGATCGCCGCCACCGCGCCCTTCTGGCTGCCCAGTCCGCGCATCGCGGCCTGCTGGGCGGCCTGGTCGATGGTGGTGTGAACGTCGCCGCCGGGGTTCTGCTTGCGGGCGATCTCGTCCCACAGCGCCCAGCCGGCCAGCCGCTTGTCGGTACCGGAGAGCAGGTCGTCCTGGGTGCCCTCGAGTTGGGTGTTCCCGTAGATCTGCGAGGAGTAGCCGGTGACCGCCGCGTACTGCGCGCCGGCGGTGTAGGTGCGCTTGTAGTCGAAGCGGCCGCCGGTGGGCGCCGAGCCGGTGACCGGCGTCGCGCCGACCAGGATGTTGCCGCGCGGCTGGTCGTACCGCTGGATCGCCTGGCGCTGGTTGGCCGGGTTGTCGTCGTACCGGTGGGCCTGGAAGACCTGCACCCGGGTGGCCTGCGCGGCCAGCGCCAGGATCAGCACCAGGCAGAAGGTGCCGGCCCGGCGGCCGGTGGTGGAGATGCCGGGTCGCTGCGAGTTCCTGGAACGGGCCATCAGCCGTCCTCCTCCGCGGGCACCCCGGGCGGCGGCGGCACGCTCGGCGGCGGCCGGCGGGCGAGGTCGCTCATCCGCACCAGCAGCGCCACGATGATCCAGTTGGTCACCACCGAGGAGCCCCCCTGGGCGATGAACGGCAGGGTGAGCCCGGTCAGCGGGATCAGGCCCAGCACCCCGCCGGCCACCACGAAGACCTGCAGGGCGATCAGCGCGGCCAGCCCGATCGCCAGCAGCCGGCCGAACGGGTCGCTCAGCGCGATGCCCGTCCTGATGCCCCGCGAGACCAGCAGCGCGTAGAGCAGGAGGACTATGACCAGGCCCACCAGCCCCAGTTCCTCGCCGATGGTGGCCAGGATGAAGTCGGACTTGGCGGCGAACCCGATCAGGATCGAGTGCCCCCGGCCGAGCCCCTCCCCCAGGATCCCGCCCCAGGCGAAGGCGAAGAGCGACTGGGCGATCTGGTTGGCGCCCTGGCCGGCGGCGATAGAGCCGAGCGGGTCGAGCCAGTCGGTCACCCGGCTGTGCACGTGCGGGGAGAGCCAGCCGACCGTGACGGCGGCGGCCGCGGCCAGCACCAGCCCGATCGCGATCCAGCCGCTGCGGGCGGTGGCCACGTAGAGCATGACCACGAAGAGGCCGAAGAAGAGCAGCGAGGTGCCGAGGTCGGTCTCCAGCACCAGCACGCCGACGAAGGCCGCCCAGATCAGCAGGACCGGCCCGATCACGCGGGCCCGCGGCAGCTCCCAGCGCCAGATCCGACGGCCCGTCAGGGCCAGCGAGTCACGGTGCACGGCGAGGTAGGCGGCGAAGAAGACCGCCAGCAGGATCTTGGCGAACTCGCCCGGCTGGAAGGAGAGCGGGCCGAGCGTGATCCAGATCCGCGAACCGTAGACCGGTGGGAAGAAGATCGGCAGCACCAGCAGGACCAGCGCGGCCAGCGCACCGACGTAGGCGTACCGCTGCAGGATCCGGTGGTCGCGCAGCAGCAGGAGCACCGTGATGAAGAGCGCCACGCCCAGGGTGGACCAGAGCAGTTGGGTCGGCGCCGCCTGACTGTTCGGGGTGGCCCGGTCCAGCCGGTAGATGACGACCAGTCCGATGCCGTTGAGCAGCACCGCGATGGGCAGCAGCAACGGATCGGCGTAGGTCGCCCGCCGGCGGATCACCGCGTGCGCCAGCAACGCCAGGACGCCGAGCGCGGCGCCGTACTCGGCGGCGTCCGCCGGGGCCCGGCCGTCGATGTTGACGCCGACCTCGACGTAGCCGAAGACCGCGACGAGCACCGCGCCCAGGACCAGCAGGAGTTCGGTGGTGCGACCGGAACGGGGACGGCGCCCGGGGTCGGGACGCGGCGCGGTGGCGACGGCGGAGGGTGTGGCCATGAGCGGACCGCTCCTCCTGTCCGACGGCGACTGCGGGAAGATCTGGGAGCGATTGTAACCTAATGTCCTATTTATGCTGACTTTACGTCACCCGTCCGGGCGCCCGACCCCGCTGACGGACGCCCGGCGGAGGACGCTCAGGCGCTCCGGCCGGCCTCGAGCATCTCGCGCAGGTGCTCCTCGGCCTCGGTGGAGAGCGAGGTCTGGATGATCTCGCCGCCGAAGCGGGCCAGCGCCGGCACGACCTTGTCGGCGGTGGCGCTGCGGACCAGCAGGAAGACCGCGGCGTTGCCGGGCTGCAGGTGCTCGCCGACCCGGCGCATGAAGTCGTCGTCCACGCCGAGGTCGGTCGAGGACCCCACCGCGGCACCGGTCGCACCGCCGATCGCCGCACCCAGGAACGGCATGAAGAACAGCAGGCCGATCACACCGCCCCAGAGCGCCCCGGAGGCGGCCGCCAGGCCGGTGGTGCTGCCGGCCTGGTGCAGTTTGATCTTCCCGTCGTCGCGGCGCTCCACCACGACGATGTCCTCGAGGTCGATCAGCTGCTGTTTCTGCAGGCCGATCGTCTCGTCACGCACCTTCTGGGCGGTGGCGAGATCCGGGTAGGCGATGGCGAAGAGGTTGCTCACGGGCGGTGTCCTTCCGACTCGACGGGCGTGCCGGGATCACCGTAGTAACTGTTTGCCGTACTTACCCACCATCTGGGGTGGTGTGTCCGATTCCGCCCGCAGCCGGGCGGCGGGCCCGGACGGGCCGGGCAGAGCCTGAGGGCGGTGGCTCAGGTGCAGACCGCGCGCGGCCAGCGGTGCGCCAGCAGCGCGCCGAGCACCTCGTGCAGCATCTCGCGCTGCCCGGCGGGCAGCCGGGCGAAGAACGCCTGCTCGGCCTGCTCCGCCACCACCTGCATGCGGACCACCGCGTCGCGCCCCGCCTCGGTCAGCCCGAGGATGTAGCGGCGCCGGTCGGCCGGGTTGCGCCGGCGCTCCACGAGGCCGGACTGCTCCAGCTCGTCGATCAGCGCCACCATCGTCGTCGGGTCGAGGTTGATCACCCGGGCCAGGTCCTGCTGCGACAGCTCGGCCTTGCCGGCGAGCGCGGCCAGCGCCAGGAAGTTGCGGAGCTTGAAGTCCGCCTCCGCCATGGCCTGGTCGACCTCCTCCTGGACCAGCAGGCCGGCCTTGTGGAGCAGGACCGCGGTGTGGTCCGCGAGCGGGAAGTCCGCGCGCGGCGTCCCGGGGGCGTGTTCGGCGACGGTGGGGCTCTTGTGGGCCATCGGGGATCTCCCATCCAACGGGAGTCCGGGGCTCCTGGCGGTGCTGCCGCAGTCCCATGAACTCTTCAAAAAATCTATCATCGGCGATTTCGACGCTCAATGACGATGACCACGACCATCCGCCCCACCGGCGCCCGCCCCGGCCGTGCTCAGTGTCCGCCGTGCTCGGCCCCGGCCAGCGCGCTCTCGTGCAGATCGCGGGTGCGGATGAAGAGGAACCCGATCAGCGCACCGACCGCGGCCACCGCCCCGCAGCCCACCAGCACGTCGGTGAGCCCGTGCACGAAGGCCGCCCGGGCCGCCTCCCGCACCGACCCGGCCAGGGCCGCCGGCACGGTGCCGGCCAGCTCGTTGCCGGCCCCCGCCGCCACCGCCCTGCCGGCCTGCTGCGCCTGCGCCCCGAGCTGGGAGCCGGCGGCGGAGGTCGCGAAGGTGTCGGTCACCCGGTGCTGGAACAGGGCGCCGAAGCCGGCGATCCCGATCGCGATGCCCACCTGCTGGAAGGTCTCGCCGATGCCGGCCGCCATCCCCGCCCTGGCCGGCTCCGCCACCCCGATGGCCAGCGAGGAGCGCGGCGGGTTGAACATCCCCATCCCGAGCCCGGTGAGCAGCATGCTCGGCAGCAGCGCCGTCCAGTCGCTGCTCGGGTGGACCAGGGTGACCAGGAGGAGTCCGGCCGAGATCAGCGAGATCGCGGTGCCGACCAGCAGGCGCTGCGGCACCGAGACCGTCAGGCTGCCCGTCACGGCGGCGGCCACGAAGAGCATCAGGGTCAGCGGCAGGAAGCGCAGGCCGGTGGCCAGCGGCGAGTAGCCGAGGACGTTCTGCATGTAGGAGACCTGGAGGAAGATCGCGGACATGCCGGCGGCGTTGGACAGCAGCGTGGCCAGCGAGATCCCGTTGAAGGTGACGTTGCGGAAGAGCGAGAGGTCGAGCATGGCGGCCGCGCCGAGCCGGCGCTCGATCAGCACGAAGGCCGTCAGCAGCACCGCCGAGCCGGTGAACATGCCCACGATCGGGGCGCTCGTCCACCCCTGCGCCTCACCGCGCAGGAAGCCCAGCACCAGCAGCGTCAGGGCGGCGGAGAAGACCACCAGCCCGGCCCAGTCCACCCGGTGGGCGGCCGGGTCACGGGACTCCTTGATCCGCAGCGTGCCGAGCACCATCGCCACGATGCCGATCGGCACGTTCACCAGGAAGATCCAGCGCCAGCCGATCCCGTCGGTGAGCGCCCCGCCGATCAGCGGGCCGAAGGCGATGGCCAGACCCGAGACGCCGCCGAAGACCCCGAACGCCACGCCACGGTCCTTGCCGCGGAACTCCTGGCCGATCAGCGCCGGACCGACCGCGAACAGGACGGCCGCGCCGACGCCCTGGATGCCGCGCGCGATGTTGAGCGCCACGATCCCCTGCGCCGCCCCGCAGGCCAGCGAGGCCGCGGTGAAGAGCGCGAAGCCGGCGGTGTAGACGCGCTTGCGCCCCAGCCGGTCGGCGAGCGAGCCGCCGGTGAGCAGGGCGGCGGCGAGGGTGAGCGCGTAGGCGTCGAGCACCCACTGCAGGGCCGAGAAGTCGGCGTGCAGCGAGGTGCGCAGGTCGGGCAGCGCCACGTTCACGACCGTCAGGTCGAGCATCAGCATGAAGGTGGCGATGGAGACGATCCCCAGCGTCCACCAGCGGTTGGCCCCCGGAGCCGGGGCGGTGGCGGAGGCCGGGGCATCGGCGGGTACGGCGACGCCGGGCAGGGCGGGCGGGGCGGTGGACATGGCGGTCCCCTCAAGGATCGATGGAGAAATTAATCGTTGAGATCTCGATGATTCATGAAGCTAGTGATCCTGTTTTCGACTGTCAAGACAGGGACGGTAGGTGCGGGCATGGCAAAGGGCCGCCGATCACCGATCGACAGCCCCTGAGGCGCGGGAGCGGCCCGCTACTCCGTGCGCCGCGCCGCCAGCGCGGCCGTGCCGGCCACCGCCAGGGCGGCCAGCACCAGTGCCGCCAGCGGCGCGGCGACCGGCGGCTCCAGCCGGGCGGTGCGCGCCGCGGTCACCAGCGCGCTGACCGCCCTGTTGGCCGGCGAGACCGCAGTGACCAGGACCGCCACCGACAGGCCCAGCGTCGCGAGGATCCCGTAGGACCCGCGCAGCAGCACCGGCCGATGACAGAGCGCCCCCACCACGACGCCGACCAGCACGCACGCCACCGCGGCGAGCAGCCCCGCGCCGGCGGCCGCCGGCTGCGCGACCTCGGGCCGCACGACGGTGGGCATCGCCTCACCGCCGCGCGGCACGGTGGTGCGCTCGCTGATCAGCCAGATGCCGAGCACGCCCAGGACCGCCGGCACGAGCCCGGCGAGCAGGCCCGCGAGCAGCGAGGCGACCTGCACCCGGACCGCGCCGACCGCCGCCACCAGGCAGGCCCGGGCCGCCGGCGGGTCGGTGGTCAGGGCGCAGCGGACGTACCAGGCGGTGACCGGGACCAGCAGGGCGGCCGCGTAGCCGAGGCTGTCGAGCATCGCCTGGCTGCCCGAGATGCTGAGCAGCATCAGCAGGACGTACGTCAGGAACGGCGGCAGCCAGCGCTGCGAGCGCACCAGCAGCTCGAGGTGGTAGCGGACCAGCGGGATCATCGGCCCTCCGGAGCGGAGCCGGCCGCGGCCGGGGCGGAGCCGGCCGGACCGGTCTCGGCAGCGGTCTCGGCACCGGGGTCGGTACCGGGGTCGGCAGCCGGGACCTCGGCGCGGCGGACGTCCAGGACGTGGGCCGCCGGCGGCCCCGCCGGCAGCCGGCGCAGCAGCGCGTCCGAGTGGCGGGCGGGGACCCGCAGCAGGTACCGGCCCTCCCGCAGCCGCCGCACGGTCGGTGCGCCGGGTAGCCGGGCGGGCAACTCCTCCCCCGCGAGGTCCACCTGGAGGACCATCAGCTCCTCGGGACCGCACTCGACCGGCGCCCCGACCACGGTCAGCGCGCCACCGCCCACCTGGTAGGCCGCCGTGGTCGCCCCGGCCAGCCGGCCGGGGTCGTGGTCGACGAAGAGCACCAGGGCGCCGCCGGCCGCCCGTTCGGCCGCCGCCTCGTCCAGCACCGTGCGCGCCGCCTGGTCGAGCCCGGTCCAGGCCTCGTCCAGGACCAGCACGTCGGCGTCGGCGAGCAGGGCCTGGGCCACCGCCACCTTCTGGCAGGTGCCCTTGGAGAGGCGGCGCAGCGGGGTGCCGGTCCGGTCGGCCACGCCGAACCGCTCCAGCCAGTGGTCCGCGCGCTCGGCCGCCGAGGCGGCCGAGCGGCCCTGGATCCGGCCGAGGTGGCGCAGGTACCCGACGGCGTCGAACGGCAGGGCGGGCGGGAACCGCTCGGGCACGTACGCCCGGCGGCCCGCCACCTCGATCCGTCCCCGGCTCGGCGGCTCGATCCCGGCGACCAGCTTGAGCAGGGTCGACTTCCCGCTGCCGTTGGGCCCCGCGATCCGCACCAGGGCGCCCGCCGGCAGCTCCAGGTCCACCCCGTCCAGGATCCAGGGCGCACCGCGCCCGTAGCGTTTGCCCACCGCCGTCGCCCGCACCGCCGGTGTCGCCCCCTGCCGTCCCATCCGCCCTCCCGTGCGACGGCACCCCCGTGCCGTCCGCCCGCCCATGGGACCACCCGGCCCGTTCGGCCACGGTAAGGACCGGTTGCGGGCGCCCGGCCCCGGTGGGCGGCGCCGCCCAGGGCCTCTCCCCCCGGGGGCACAAAATCGCTCGCCCCGGGCCCCGGGGCCGCGCAGACTGCCCGGGTGAACCCTGAATCAGGCCGTACGGTCAGCGTGTTGGTCACCCACCGGGAGGAGCAGCAGCGGCTGCTCGGACCCTTCCCCGTGCCGGGGCCGCACTGGCCCGAGGTCGGATCGGTCAACACCTGCCTGGCGGCGGTCCTGGGCGTGCCCACCCTGGTCCTGCGCCTGCTCGACGTGCGCGGCGGCGGCCACGCGCGCGGCGGCCACGTCACCTACCACGCCGAGGCGCTCAGCCGCCCGCTCTCGGGGCCGGTGGGCATGCCGGTGACCCGCGACCAGCTCGCCCAACTGCTCCCGCACCCCCGGCGGGCCGGCTACGCCACGGTGGCCGGCCTGAGCTCGGCCCTCGCCTGGGCCGAGGCCGAACTGCGCGCCCTGGGACGGCCGGTGACCGGCCCGGTCGAGCAGGTGAAGACCTGGAACCTGGCCGGCCTGTGCCGGCTGCCGACCGCCGCAGGTTCGGCCTGGCTGAAGACCGGCCGGGCGTTCTCGGTCGACGAGGCGGCGGCCATCGCGCTGCTGCGCGGCGCGGACCCCTCGCTGGCCCCCGAGGTGCTGGCCGCCGATCCGGCCCGCCGGCTCCTGCTGCTGGAGCACGTCGCCGGCGAGGACTGCTGGGACCCCTCCGTCGAAGCCGTCGCCCAGGCAGTCCCGGGTCTGGCCCGGGCGCAGGCGGCGCTCGCCGCGCGGTTCGCCGACAGCACCCCGCCCGGCCTGCCGGACCGCTCGCCCCGGGCCCTGGTCGAGCTGACCGGGCACCTGCTGGCGGGCCCCGCCGGCGCCGAGCTGACCGGCGACGAACGCACCCGGGCCGGCCGGCTGGTCGAGCGACTGCCCGCCCTGGTCGAGCGGTTGGCGCGGTGCGGGCTGCCGAACACGCTCCTGCACGGGGACTTCCACCCCGGCAACTGGCGCTCGGACGGCCGGCACACGGTGCTGGTGGACTTCGCCGACAGCTGCTTCGGCCACCCCGCGCTCGACGGCCTGCGCCCGCGCGCCTTCACCTCCCCCGAGCGCTGGCGGCAGGCCGCCGACGCCTGGACGCGGTCCTGGCGGGAGCTGGTCCCCGGCTGCGACCCGGTCGGCGCCCTGCGGCTGGCCGAACCGCTGGCCCACCTCGCCGACGCCGTGCGGTACCAGGAGTTCCTGGACGGCATCGAGCCGAGCGAGCAGCGCTACCACGCGGGCGACCCGGCCGCCGGGCTGCGCGCGGCACTGACCGCCTTCGAGGCCCTGCCCGCCTGACCACCCGCGCCCGGCCGCGGGCCGGGCCGCGTCGTGCCTTGCCCTGCCTTGCCCTGCCCTGCCCTACCGCGCCGGACCTTCGACTACCGCCGCTGCAGACCCGCCAGGTTGACCGCGACCCAGTCCGCGCCGGTCTGCCACGCGTAGAGGTCCCGGCCGTCCACCACCACCCGGTAGGAGCCGCAGTTGATCGCCACCTTGCTCCCGGCGCCCGCGGGGAGCCGGGCGGTGGAGAGCTTCACCGGCACGGCCGGAGCCGGCGCGGCACCGCCGGAGCACCCGGTGGGCCGCAGGCCGTCCGGCAGCTGCGCGGTGATCGAGCGGTCGCCGTTCGTCGTCGAGATCCGGTAGTGGACCGCCGTCGCCCCGTCCGGCAGCCAGCGCGGCATGGTGGCCCGGGCGCCCTTGGCCTGCGCACCGGTCGCGTAGTTGGACTCCTCCACGTGCCGGCCCTTCGCCAGCTCGCCGACCGAGGGCGCGATCGTGAAACCGAGGGCGCCGACGCCGAGCACGGTCGCGGTGAGTCCGACGACGGTGGAGGTCCTGATCGACATGGGCGTCCTTCCATCGGCGGATCAGCGGTGGTGGGGGGCGGAGCGGGCCGTGCCGCCGGTCGGCGGACGGGCCTCGTATCCCGACACCCTTCATCCTGGCCGCTGCGGGCCGCGCGGGCGTCACCCGCGGGCAGGAATCCCGGCGTGCGACCAGGGACTTATGCCATCAGACCTGAGGGGGAGCCGTCCGGCGGGCGACCCCGGCCATCCGGGGGGTGCGGCGGGGCCGGGCGGCCCGCGACACGCACCGATCGCGCAGTCGAGAAGCGGAGCATAAATACGGACAATACGGGATAACCGTCAGAAAGGGATCCCCGTCATGCGCCTCGCTCCGCCCACCCGGTTATCCACCGCCGCCACCGCACCCCTGCCGCCCCCGCCACTGCCGCAGTCCCCGCTGCTGCTCACCCCGGACGGCTCCGGCCTGGTCGCGGAGATCGAGGCCTACCTCGCCACCCTCCCGTCCCCGGCCCGCACGCCCGCGCCGTACGCCTGCCCGCCGGTCTGCCCGTACGGCCGAACCCTCCAGCCCTGGAACGCCACCCATCCGCCGTCGGACCGCCCGCTCCTGGACCGGCTGCTGCGCCGCCCGCCGCGCCCCACCCCGGTCAGCGCCGCCGACCACCTGCGCCTCGCCTCCCGCTACCTCACCCAGCACGGCTGGCTGCAGGGCGCCCTGTGGGACCCGGCCGGCCGGGTCTGCCTGCTCGGCGCCCAGGCCGCCGTCCTCGCCCACGGCTACGGCAGCGCCTCGACCGTGCAGACGGCCCGGGTCCAGGTGATGGAGGTCCTGCACGCCACCGGACGCCCCGCCGCCTCCCCCGACGAGTACAACGACCGCCCCGGCACCCGGCAGGCGGACATCCACCAGCTGCTCGACCGCGCGGCCGCCCGCGCCCAGTTGCTGGGCCTGTGATCCCGGGCCGGATCCGGGCCGGGATCCGGCGGCCGGGAGAAAAGCGGTACGGACCACCCCCGGACGTGCCGTATGGTTGAGGAACCGACGCGGGGTGGAGCAGCTCGGTAGCTCGCTGGGCTCATAACCCAGAGGTCGCAGGTTCAAATCCTGTCCCCGCTACGAACGTGAAGGCCCGGCACTCGCCGGGCCTTCACTGTTTCCCCGGCCAGGCGGCCCCCGCCCTTCACCCCCGGCTCCCCGATAACGTCCCCATCACGGTCTCGAACCCTCGCCACGGGGCGTCCGACCCGCTGGCAGACTGCCGTTCGACGACGAACCGGGGAGCGGTGACCACGTGAACAGCAGCGACAGCGAGCAGCCGTCCCGACGGGCCGCCCTCGGCCGGTTCCTCCCGCTCGCGGCGGTGCTGGCCGCACTGGCGGCCGCCGCAGCCGCCGTGGTCGCCCTGAACCCCTCCGACACCCTCAAGGCCGCCCCCGTCCCCAGCACGAGCCGCCCCCCGGCCGAGCAGCTCCGCGCCCTGGACACGGCCGCCGGCCTGCCGAACCTCGCCCCCGAGGCGGACTACGAGCTGGCGTTCGCCACCCTCGCGGCCCGCTGCCAGGAGCAGGACGCGGGCCTGGCCGCCGAGGTCCGCACCGTCCTCGAACTCCTCCGCAAGGACGGCGACACCGAGGAGAACGAACTGACGGTCATGCAACACCTGGCCGCCCTCGTCCCCAGCGGCCTGCAGACGAACTGCAGCCAGGCCGCCAACGCCTACGTGACCATCCGCCAGGGCAGTCACTGACCCCGACGACCCTCCCCACCGGCCGATCCCGCCCACCCGCCGGGCCCGTGCGCACAGGTGAGGGCGGGTCAGGGAACCGGCCAGGTGGGCGGCAGCGACTGCGGCACGAAGGGCGTGGGGGTGTCGGTGCGCGGAATCGGGATACCGGTCCGCACCGGGTCACAGGTCATGATCACTCCGTGCGAGTCCCGAGCGCAGGACGCCGTGGGGCCCGCCGGGGTGCCCACGGCGCAGTTGCCGCAGGGTCCCGGCGTCATCTGGCTGAGCGGCGTCCGGGTGGCCGACGCGGTGCCACGCGGTCGCGCCGCAGTGGTGGCGGGCGCCGGCACGGCGCTGCGCGGCCGCGGCGAGGTGGCGGCGGGCACCGCCTCGGGGCTCTCGCTCGGCGACGGCACCGGGGACACGGTGGACACCGCGGGCGTGGGCGTGGGCGCAGGCGTGGGAGCGTCGCTCGGGGAGCTGGAGAGCGAGGCGGCAGCCGAGGCCACGGTCGCCGGCGCCGACGGGGTGGGTGCCGACGGGCTGGACGTCGGCGCGACCGCCGTAGCCGCCCCACCGCTCCCGGAGGCACCCCGGACCGCCAGGCCGGTCGCCACCAGCACCACGGCCGCCACCGCGAGCACGACCCGGCGACGGCCGCCCACCCGTGCCGCGAGGGGGCGCCGAGCGGGGGGTACCCGATCGGCGGGCTCCGGCTGCTCTCCCTCGCCGGCCGACGGCGTGTGCTGCGACTCGTGCTCCGCCATGTGGTGACGCCCCGCCCTCGTCCTCGACCGTGGTTCGGCGCGGATCGTAGCGCGCGGCAGCGCCTGACACCGAGTCAGCCCCGGGCGGCCTTCGAGTCGATCGACCCGCCCCCGGCGCGCCCGGCGACCGAGCCGCCCCCTGGTCGCCCTTGACCCCGCAAACGAAAAGATCCCGCCCGATCACAGGGATCGGACGGGATCTCGTGACCACTCACGAGTGGTCGTTGGGTGGAGCTGAGGGGATTCGAACCCCTGACCCCCTCGATGCGAACGAGGTGCGCTACCGGACTGCGCCACAGCCCCAACGAGATGAAACTCTAGCACCTTCCGGAGGGGGTCTGTGACCACCCCCGCTGGTGGGGCGGGGTCGCCGGCTACTCGTTGGCGGCGCGGGGGCGGGTGCCGTAGTCCTCGTCGGGGTGGGGCAGGCGGGCGTCGGCTGCGGAGGCCGGCTCCTCGTACTGGTCGAACAGGGGGGTGCGGTGGGACTCGGCGGGGCGGCCGGAGTTCCAGGTGCCGGGGGCGCCCAGGTCGAGGCCGCGGGTGACGCGCGGGGCGACCGGCGCGGTCACGTAGGTGGGCAGCGGGACGGGGACGGGCTCCCAGGAGTCCGGGCCGGCCGCGGCGCGCTCGCGCAGACCGTCGACCCACTCCTCGTGGTCGGTGGCCTCGACGAGGGCCTGCCGGGACGCGAAGGGGGCGGCCGGATCCGGGTCCGGGTCGGGGTCGGCGGCGACCCGCAGGTGCGAGCGGCGCGCTTCCGGCCCGGCCGCGGGCTCGGGGGCGGGCGCGGGGACGGCGTCAACCGCCTCGGCCGCCATGGCGACCGTCGCCGCGCTCCTGGCCAACTCGCGCTCGCGCACCCGCTGGGCGGCCTGGGCCGCGCGGACGCGGTCCAGCTTCACCTCGAAGCGCTGGCGCTCCAGGCGGCGCAGGTGGCCGATGTAGAGGGTCAGCAGGAGCGCCGGGAAGGCCGGCACCCAGAGGAAGGCGAAACCGGCGACCGCGGCCACGATCGCCCCGAGGGCGAAGGCCAGGAAGAGCAGGGTCACCATCCGCCGGCGCCGGGCCAGCAGTCGGGCCCGCCGGTCACCGGACGACCCGGGGTGGGCCGACGGGCCGGGGTGGACCGACGAGGACGGCGCCCCGGACGGTGCCGACGTCCCGGACGACGGCGCCGCGGCACCCGCGAACGCCTCGCCGAAGGACTCCGCGCAGGGCTCGCCGACGGAGTCGCCGAAGGGCGAGGCGCCGCGGAGGGCGTCGCCGTCCGTCCCGTCGGCGCCCGACGGATCGTCAGGCAGCCGGGCGGGAGGAGGGGTGAAGGAGGGGTCGTTGTCGCCCAGGGCCCGGGACGCCCGCCGCTCCATCGCCGAACGCCCGGCCAGCAGGCGGATGGCGGTGCTGAAGCGTTCGGTCGGGCGCGCTTCGTTGAGCTCGTCCTGCCTGCGGAGCCACATGGGCACCAGATAGGCAGCCCAGGCCCCTACGATGACCGCGTAGATGAGGCCGCTACTGCTCACGTTTCACACCGTACGGGCGCTGGGTAAGGGCGGGCAGCAATTTGGCGCGGCGTGTCGCGACGCCAGGCTGATTCTCTGACTATTTTGCCGGTATTTGTCACCGCTTGACGGAGCGGCGATGCCATATCGATATGAATTTCGAACATTTATTCAATTACCTCGCGTGCCAGCGCCGAAGCAGCCCTTCCGGGATCTCCTCGGCGGTCAGCGCGTACACCAGGTGATCGCGCCAGTCCCCGTCGATGTGCAGATAGCGCGGCCGCAGGCCCTCCGAGCGAAAGCCGAGCTTCTCCACCACCCGGCGGCTGGGCCGGTTCTCGGGGCGGATGCAGATCTCGATCCGGTGCAGTCCCAGCGCCTGGAAGCAGTGGTCCACGGAGAGCGCGACCGCGGTGGGCATGATGCCCAGACCCGCCACCGCCTCGTCGATCCAGTAGCCGACGTTCGCCGAGCACATCGAGCCCCAGGTGATGCCACCGACCGTCAGCTGTCCGACCAGGCGGTCCTGGTACTGCACCACGAACGGCAGCATCCGCCCCCCGGAGGCCTCGCGGCGCAGGTAGCGGACCATCTGGCGGTAGGTCGGGCGCGGCCCGACCGTGCGGCCCACCGGGACCGGCGGGACGGTCGCCTCCCAGCGGCGCAGCCACTCGCGGTTGCGCCGGCTCGCGTCCTGCCACTCGCGCTGGTCACGGAGCCGGATCGGCCGCAGGACGACGTCACCCGCCCGCAGCTCCACCGGCCAGCCGGCGCTCAGTTCGGTCTCCGCTCGGACGGTGAATCGTCCGGCGGGCCGGACGGCGCACGGTCCGGCCCGGGGTCCGGCGAGCGGTCCGGTGCATCGTCGGGCCGCGGGTGGTCACCGCCGCCGAGCTGGTCGACGGCGTGCGCCAGCAGCGGCTCCAGCACCGCGAGGCCGTCCTTCACCCCGCCCGTCGAGCCGGGCAGGTTGACCACCACGGTGCGGCCGGCCAGCCCGGCCAGCCCGCGCGAGAGGGCCGAGGTGGGGACCTTCTCGCGACCGTGGGCCCGGATCGCCTCGGCGATGCCGGGGATCTGACGGTCGATCACCCGGGCGGTCATCTCGGGGGTGAGGTCCATCGGCGAGATGCCGGTGCCGCCGGTGGTCAGCACCACGTCGTAGCCCGCCGCGACGGCCTCGCGCAGCGCGGCCTCCACCGGCTCGCCGTCCGGCACCACCCGCGGGCCGTCCACGGCGAAGCCCATCCGCTCCAGGCCGGCGACCAGCAGCGGGCCGCCGCGGTCCTCGTAGACCCCGGCGGAGGCCCGGTTGGAGACGGTGACCGCGAGCGCCCTCACGAGGCACCGCCGTCGAGGTCGCCGGCGACCGGACGCGCCCAGTCGCCACTCTTGCCACCGGTCTTGCTGAGCACCCGGACGTCCTCGATGGCAGCGCCCTTGTCGACCGCCTTCACCATGTCGATCACGGTCAGCGCGGCCACCGCCACGGCGGTCAGCGCCTCCATCTCGACGCCGGTGCGGTCGGCGGTGCGCACCGTCGCGGTGATCTCCACCGCCGTGTCGGTGAGCGTGAGCTCCACCGAGACGCCGGAGATCGCGATCGGGTGGCAGAGCGGGATCAGCTCGGGGGTCTTCTTGGCGCCCATGATCCCGGCGATCCGGGCCACGGCCAGGGCGTCGCCCTTGGGCAGCCCCTCGCCGCGCAGCAGCTCGACCACCCGCGGGATCACCCGCACCCGGCCGGCGGCCACCGCGGTGCGGACCGTGGTGTCCTTCTGCGAGACGTCGACCATGCGGGCGGCGCCGGTCTCGTCGACATGCGTCAGGCGGTCGCCGGGGGGTGTGGTCACGTCAGTACTCCAGCAGGACGGGGTGAATACCGCGCTACCGTACCGCCCCGGCCCCGCCGGTTCATGGTCAGTCCAGCCTGAGGACGGCCGCCGCTGCGCCGGACGGGCGCCGACACGCCGCCGGTGGCGGCCGGCTCAGTCGGTCAGCAGGACGACGTCCAGGCTCTGACCCGCCGGCACCGCCACGGTCTCCTCGGGGACGGTGATCAGACAGTTCGCCCGCGCCAGCGCGCCCACCAGGTGCGAGCCCTCGCCGCCGACCGGCGCCACCCGGGCGCGGGTGTGGGCCGTGGCGGGGGTGTACCAGCCGCGCAGGAACTGGCGCCGCCCGGCCGGCGAGCGCAGGTCCGCGGTGCACTGCGCGCGGACCACCGGGCGGTGGACGTCGGGCGCGCCCAGCATGGTGCGGATCACCGGGCGCACGAAGAGCTCGAAGGAGATGTACGCGCTGACCGGGTTGCCCGGCAGCGCCAGCAGCGGGACGGCCGAGCCGCCCTCGCCGATCCGTCCGAAGCCCTGCGGCTTGCCCGGCTGCATCCGCAGCTTGCGGAAGTCCATGCCGCCGTAGCTCTCGAAGACCTCCTTGACCACGTCGTACGCGCCGACGCTGACGCCGCCACTGGTGACGATCAGGTCAGCCCGGCCGAGCTGGTCCTCCAGCACCCCGCGCAGCACCGCAGCGTCGTCCGGCACGCCGCCGACCCGGTAGGCGATGGCGCCGGCCTGCTGGGCGGCCGCGGTCAGGGTGAAGCTGTTGGAGTCGGAGATCTGCCCGGGGCCGATCGGCTCGCCGGGCTGCACCAGTTCGCTGCCGGTGGAGAGGATCACCACCCGCGGGCGCGGGCGGACCCGGACCACTCCGCGGCCGATCGCGGCGAGCAGGCCCAGCTGGGTCGGGCCGAGTTCGGTCCCCGTCTCCAGCACGCGCTCGCCGGCCCGGATGTCGCTGCCGCGGCGCCGGACGTGCGCGCCCGGCCCGACCTCGCGCAGGACCCGGACCTCCTCGTGCGGCCGAGGGGCCGTCATGCTGTCGGCGGCCAGGCCGCTGCCGGTGCCGCCGTCGGTCCACTCGACCGGGGCGACGGCCTCGGCGCCGGGGGGCATCGGGGCGCCGGTCATGATCCGCACGCTCTGCCCGGGCCCGACCTTGGGCAGCTCGCCGGCGCCCGCGGCGATCTCGCCGACCACCGCCAGCACCGAGGGGTAGCGCTCGCTCGCCCCGACGGTGTCCGCGGTGCGCACCGCGTAGCCGTCCATCGAGCTGTTGTCGAAGGGCGGCAGGTCACCGGCGGCGACCACGTCCTCGTCGAGCCGGCAGCCCTGCGCGTCCAGCAGTTGCAGCTCGATGCCGGGCAGCGGCGCGACGCCCGCCAGCACGTCGGCGAGGTGCTCGTCCACCGTCCAGTGCCGGTGGCCCGGCGCCTGGGCGCCGCACGCGTCCGGACTGGTCCCGCCCTGCTCGGTCATCGCCACCGCTGCCCTCCAGCTGCTGTCAGTGCTGCATCTCCGAGCCGACGAAGCCCTTGAGCCAGCCACGGAACTCCGGGCCGAGGTCCTCGCGCTCGCACGCCAGCCGGACAATAGCGCGCAGGTAGTCAGCGCGGTCACCGGTGTCGTAGCGGCGGCCGTCGAAGAGCACACCGTGCACCTGGCCGCCCTCCTCGGGGCCGAGCGTCGCCAGCGTGCGCAGGGCGTCGGTGAGCTGGATCTCGCCGCCGCGGCCGGGCTCGGTCTTCTTCAGCACCTCGAAGACGGCCGGGTCCAGGACGTAGCGGCCGATCACCGCGTAGTTCGACGGGGCGTCGGCCGGCTCCGGCTTCTCCACCAGGTCGGTGACGTGGAAGACGTCCTCGCCGAAGCCGTTGCTCTCGACCGCGGCGCAGCCGTAGAGGTGGATCTGCGCGGGGTCGACCTCCATCAGGGCCACCACCGAGCCGCCCAGCTCCTGCTGAACCTCGATCATGCGCGAGAGCAGCGGGTCGCGCGGGTCGATCAGGTCGTCGCCGAGCAGGACCGCGAAGGGCTGGCCGGCCACGTGCTGCTCGGCGACCAGGACGGCGTGGCCCAGACCCTTGGGGTCGCCCTGCCGGACGTAGTGCATGTTGGCCAGCGAGACCGACTCCTGGACCCGGCGGAGCTTGTCCTCGTCGCCCTTGCGGGCGAGCAGCTCCTCCAGCTCGTAGGCGCGGTCGAAGTGGTCCTCCAGGGCGCGCTTGTTACGGCCGGTGACCATCAGTATGTCGGAGAGGCCGGCTGCGGCGGCCTCCTCGACGACGTACTGGATCGCGGGCTTGTCGACGACCGGGAGCATCTCCTTCGGCGTGGCCTTGGTGGCCGGCAGGAAGCGTGTTCCCAGGCCGGCCGCGGGGACGACAGCCTTGGTGACGGGCTGGCGGGAGTTCGTCGTCGTCATGCGTTGACCTTACTCAGGCAGGTGACCGCCGGACTGGGGCGAGGTCCATCAGCTACGGACGACCCTCGCCGGCGACAGCCACGGCGGCGCGATTAGCGGCGGTACCGGGCAGGGCCGCAGGGCCCGGACCAGCACAGGCCGATAGATTACCTCGCCCCACAAGGGGGGGCTGCGGCCGTTTGGCGAGGGCCAGCGCACGGTCCGCCGCGCGCAGCAGCGGCACCGCGTGGGTCCCGTCGCCGGGCAGCACCGCGACGCCCGCGGCCGCGCTCAGGCCGTTGCCGAGCGGGGGGGCGGGGTCGGCCGCCCAGGGGTCCGGGCTCCAGTCGAGCAGCCGGTGGCGGCGCACCGTCCAGCAGAGCCGCTCGGCGACCTTCGCGGCCCCGGCGGCCCCGGTGTCGGGCAGCACCACCAGGAACTCGGTGCCGCCGTACCGGCCCAGGGTGTCGGTGCGGCGGACCTCCAGGCTCAGCCGCTGGGCCAGGTCGCGCAGCATCGCCTGGCCGCGGCCGCGGCCGTGCTCGGCGTTGACCGCCTCGAAGCCCTCGATCTCCAGCAGGACCACCGCCACCGAGCGCGGTGCCGCCGGGCCGCCGCGGGCGCCGGCCGCCGCCTCGGGGGCCCGCCGGCGGCAGCGCTCGACCTCGCGCTCCAGGGTGAGCTGGAGGTGGCGGTGGTTCCACACACCGGTCAGCGGGTCGTGCGCCGCGACCCGGGCCAGCTCCGCGCAGCGCTCCTCCAGCTCGGCCACCCGCTCGCGCAGCCCGGCCTCACGGTCCGCGCCGAGGGTGGCCGCGCGGCGCAACCGCAGCCCGAGCACGCCGGTGAGGCCGGCGAGCGGCGCGCCGAGCAGGGCGAGCGCCTGCACCAGGAGGGAGGTGGGCATCGGACCGCCTTCCGGGGAACGCGAGCGCCGTCGACCGGACGGGGCGCACGGATCGTCAGGAGCAGGAGCAGGGACCGCGGCCGGAGCCGGGTACGGGGTGGCCGGTGCGGCAGGATCGGGGGCGAGCAGCCGCCGACCGAGGAGCCGACCGTGCCCGACCATCCCTTGTACAACGACAAGGCCGCGCTGAGGTCACACCTGCTGGCCGAGCGCCGTGCGCTGTCCCCCGAACGGCGGGCGGCGGCCGCCGCCGCGCTGGCCGAGCGGGCCCTGCCACTGGTCCCCGCGGGCGGCGTGGTGGCCGCGTACGTCTCGGTCGGCGCCGAGCCGGGCACCCGGCCGCTGCTCGACCTGCTCGCCGCGCGCGGGCTGCGGGTGCTGCTGCCCGTGCTGCTGCCCGACAACGACCTCGACTGGGCGCCCTACCAGGGCGCCGGGCACCTCGCCCCGGCCGGGCGCGGGCTGCTGGAGCCGACCGCGCCGCGGTTGGGTCCGGCCGCGATCGGCACGGCCGCGCTGGTGCTGCTGCCGGGCCTCGCGGTGGACCGCCGCGGCCTGCGGCTGGGACGCGGCGGCGGCAGTTACGACCGCGTGCTGGCAAGGCTGGACGAGCTGACCGGGCACGCCGGCCACCCCGGCCCGCTGCTGGCCACGCTGCTCTACGAGAGCGAGCTGCTGGAGCGGGTGCCGGCCGAGCCGCACGACCGGCCGGTGCACGCCGCCGTCACCCCGGCCGGCGTGCACCACTTCGCGGACCCCGCTGCGGGCCCGTCCGCCGCTACGGCGTGAGCGTGAGCCGGTTCTTCGTCGCCTTGTCCACCGCGTCGCCGGAGTAGGCCCAGGTCAGCAGCTTGCCCTGGCTCCAGAGGTCGGTCTGGTCGTTGTAGTTGGCGTGGAAGGCGTGCCCGGACTCGCCGCCCACGTTGATCCACCGCGAGGCGTTGAAGTCGCTCAGGTCGACCACCATGCGCATCGAGGGGATCCAGTCGACCTGGTAGCCCGACGCCGCCGTCCAGCCGGAGGCGTTGACCGCCGCCGAGCCGCCGGAGAGCTGGTAAGGGCCGCGGTTGAGCAGCCGGTGCACCAGGCCCGAGGCGATCGAGGAGTCGTCGACGCCGAGCGTCTGCTCCTTGAGGTCCAGGGTGTGCAGCCGGCCCCAGCTCCAGGTGGAGATGTCCTTGCCGAGCTGGGCGGTGAGGTCCTGGCGGGCGTCCTTCATCGCCTCCTTCAGCAGGTTGTCCAGGCCGTGCTGCTGCACGTGGTTGGAGTCGATGTAGTCCCACCACGGGCTGGTCGGGTTGGCCAGCTGCTGGCGGACCACCTCCATCCAGCGGTCCCCGCCGTCGGGCTGCGCCTGGTTGGCCGCCCGGGCGCCGCACTGGGTGACGATCTTCGTCTCGCCGCCGAGCGAGCCGGCCGGCTGGTTGGCGTCCGCCTTCTGCTGGACCAGCAGGCAGTCGCCCTTGGCGCGCAGCGAGGCGGGGAACTTCTGCCCGAAGGAGAGGATCAGCAACTGGCGCCAGACGCCGTTGTAGTACGCGGCGGCGGCGGAGTCGGCGTCCTGGTTGTAGTTCCAGTCCTTGAGCAGGTCCTGGGCCTGACGCACGTACGGGTCGCCGATCGGCACCTTGACCAGCATCGGGACCAGGGTCCTGGCCATCACGCTGGTGTTGTCCAGCTGCATCGACTGCATGTCGTCGGGCGAGATCTTGCCGCCGTTGCGCAGCTTGGCGCCGATCTGGTCGGTGATCTCCTTGGCCCGGGTGCCGTACTCCCAGTCCTTGGTGAGCAGCGGCTTGTAGCTCGGGTCGGCCACGGCCTGGTTCGCCGTGACGATGTAGCCGGTGGGCGGGTTGTAGACGTAGGGCAGGCTCTTGAAGGGCAGGTAGTCGGGCTTCCAGTCGTAGGCGGAGTCCCAGCCGGGGGCCGGGTAGGTGCCGTCGCCCTTGCCGCGCACCGGGATCTCGCCGGGCGCCTGGTAGCCGATGTTGTTCTTGGTGTCGGCGTAGATCAGGTTCTGCGCCGGCACCGCGAAGTCGTTGGCCGCGGCGCGGAAGTCGTTCCAGTTGGCGGCCCGGTCGAGCTCGAAGACCGCGTCCATGGTCCGGCCCGGGTCGAGCGCGGTCCACTTGAGGGCGATGCCGTAGCCGCTGGTGCCGCGGTCCGGGGCGGCGTTGCCGACCGGTGCGTAGGTGCCCACCTGCTGCTGCTCGGTGCTCTGGTCGGAGATCAGCGGACCGTTGTCGGTGGTCCGCACGGTGATCACGCGGTCGCTGCCGCCGGCCACCTTGATGGTCTCCTGGCGGGTGACGAACTGCCGGTCCTTGTTGTCGACCAGGTAGGTGTTGGGGCCGGTGACCTTCTCCAGGTAGAGGTCGGTGACGTCCGCGCCCAGGTTGGTGAAGCCCCAGGAGATGTTCTGGTTGTGACCGATCACCACGCCCGGCATGCCGGCGAAGGTGAAGCCCGTGGTGTCGAACTGGCAGTTCGCGTTGACCGTCCGGCAGTGCAGGCCCATCTGGTACCAGACGGAGGGCATGCCCGGGCCCAGGTGCGGGTCGTTGGCCATCAGCGGCTTGCCGGTGGTGGTGTGGTCACCGGAGACCACCCATGAGTTGGAGCCGATGCCCTGGCCCTGCGGGCCGAGCAGCTGCGGCAGCGCGGCGACCTGGTCGGAGACGTTCTGCAGCGCCTTGGTGACCGCCGCGCCCTGCTGGGTGCCGGCCGACTGGCCGGTCGCGCCGCTCTGGTTCACGGCCGCGGGCGGCGGCTTGTACGTGCCGTCGGTGGTCATCGTGCCGGTGGTCTGCACGATGGTGCCGTTGCGGTCGTACGGGTAGTCCGGGTACAGCTGGGCGATCTGGTCCGGGCTGAAGCTCTGGCTCAGCAGCGAGCGGTCGATCTCCTCCTGCAGGTTCCCCGAGAGGTTCCAGGCCATCGCCTTCAGCCAGGCGATCGAGTCGACCGGCGTCCACTGCTCCGGCTTGTAGTCCCCGTTGACGGTCCCCAGCAGGGCGTACTCCAGCGAGGCGCTCTTGCCGCCGGGGTGCTCGGCGAGCCAGGCGTTGACGCCGTCGGAGTAGGCCTGCAGGTACTTCTTGGTCTCCGGCGAGAGCTGCTTGTCCCACTCCTGCTGCGCCACGTCGTGCCAGCCCATGGTGCGCAGGAAGGCGTCGGTGTCGACCTGGCCGGCGCCGAACATCTCGGAGAGCCGGCCCGAGGTGATGTGCCGTCGGACGTCCATCTCCCAGAACCGGTCCTGCGCCTGTACGTAGCCCTGCGCCTTGAACAGGTCCGCGGAGGTGTCGGCGTACAGCTGCGGGATGCCGTTGGCGTCCCGCTTGACGTCGACCGCAGAGCTCAGGCCGGCCACCTTGACGGTGCCGCTGAGCTGCGGGAACGAGGAGCGGACGGTGTCCACCGCGTACCATCCGCTCGCCGCCGCGCCGGCCACCAGGAGTACGGCGAGCACAAGCACGATCAGACGGGCGCGCCGGAACTTCTTCGAGCGGGGCATCTGGGTCCTAGCGACAGGGAGCAGGGCGACGTCACATGGGCGGAGCGGCCGTGACCGGTCACCACATTAGGACGACTCGGGTGGCGCGGTTGCACGGGGGACGCTCACGGTGGGACAGAGGGACCATACCGGGCGCGCCTGAGGCGGGTGGCGGGGCAGCGGGCCCCAGCTGGGCACTCTCGCGCAGCCGGGTGCGGGCCGGGTGGCGGCCGGGTGAGGGGCCGGCGACGGGCGTGACGGAAACTCAAAAGTAAAAGATCAGGTAAAATGTTAGCCTGGGTAACGACCCCTCAGATCTCCGAGCCCTCTCGGCACCCTGAGGTCACTCCTACCCCGGTGACCCCTCCCGCGCCGCCTGCCCGTCGCCTGCCAGCGCCCCCGCCAGGGGCACCGCGCAGGCGAGACACCCGCGACCCCGAGGTGCCCCTGCGTTGACCGTCGCCCATCTGAACACGTTCCTGCTCGAGTTCTCCGTGATCCTGCTGATCGCGGTGGCCGCGGTGCGCATCTCCACCCGCTCGGGACTGCCGAGCCTGCTGCTCTACCTGGGCATCGGCGTGGTGATAGGCCAGGACGGCCTCGGCGTCACCTTCAACAACGCCGAGCTGACCCAGGTGCTCGGCTACGCGGCGCTGGTCGTCATCCTCGCCGAGGGCGGTCTCAAGACGAACTGGCGCGAGATCCGGCCGGTGATGCCGGCGGCCACCGTGCTGGCCACCGTCGGCGTGGGCATCAGCGTCTTCGTCACCGCCGCCGGCGCGCACTGGCTGGTCGGCCTGGACTGGCGGATGTCCCTGCTGCTCGGCGCCGTCGTCTCGTCCACCGACGCGGCCGCGGTCTTCTCGGTGCTGCGGATGGTGCCGCTGCCCCCGCGGCTGAGCGGCCTGCTGGAGGCCGAGTCCGGCTTCAACGACGCACCCGTGGTGATCCTGGTGGTCGCCTTCGCCACCACCGGCCCCTTCGACCCCTGGTACGTCCTGGTCGGCACGATCCTGGCCGAACTGGCGATCGGCGCCGCGGTGGGCCTGGCGGTCGGCAGGGTCGGGGCCTACGGCCTGCGGCACGTGGCGCTGCCCTCCAGCGGCCTGTACCCGATCGCGGTGCTGGCGCTGACCGTGCTGGCCTACGCGGGCGGCGCGCTGCTGCACGGCTCCGGCTTCCTGGCCGTCTACATCTGCGCGGTGCTGCTCGGCAACGCCAAGCTGCCGCACGGACCGGCCGTGCGCGGGTTCGCCGACGGGCTGGCGTGGATAGGGCAGATCGGCATGTTCGTGCTGCTCGGCCTGCTCTGCACCCCCGCGACGATGGGCTCGGCGGTGGTCCCGGCCCTGGTCATCGGCCTGGTGCTGGTGCTGCTGGCCCGCCCGCTGTCGGTGCTGCTGACGCTGACCCCCTTCCGGCTGCCGTGGCGCGAGCAGGCCCTGCTGAGCTGGGCCGGGCTGCGCGGGGCGGTCCCGATCGTGCTGGCCACCATTCCCCTGGTGGCCGGCGTGCCGCACGCCCAGGACGTCTTCAACATCGTCTTCCTGCTGGTGGTCGTCTTCACCCTGCTGCAGGGCCCCTCGCTGCCCTGGCTGGCCAGGGTGCTGCGGATCTCCGAGGGCGCGCTGGGCCAGGACCTGGGGATCGAGTCGGCGCCGCTGGAGCGCCTGCACGGCCACCTGCTCTCGGTCTCGCTCGCCCCCGGGTCGCGCATCTCCGGGGTCGAGGTCAGCGAGCTGCGGCTGCCCAAGGGGGCCGCCGTCACGCTGGTGGTGCGCGACGGCAGCAGCTTCGTCCCGGACGGGGCGACCGTGCTGCGGGCCGGCGACGAGCTGCTGGTGGTCGCCACCGAGGCGGTGGGCGAGGCCACCGAGCGACGGCTGCGCGCGGTCGACAAGGGCGGCAAGCTGGCCGGCTGGCTCGCCGGGCGGTAGCGGGCGGCGGTGGCGGCGGCGGGCGGCGGTAGCGGCGGCGGGCGGCGGTAGCGGCGGCGGTCGGCGGCGGCGGCGGTCGGTGGTCGGCGGTAGGGGCGGCGGTCGGGATCGGCGGTCCGAGGTAGGCGTCTCGCGACGGAGAGCCATGGTGTTGTCTACGCGCGGTGACCCATCTCTCTGAGCATTTCCAGGATGTTCACCTTGGCTTGCCAGGTCTGGTCGGCGCGATGCCCGTAGTATGGAAGCCAGCTATCGTCGGTACAGCAGTACGACGAGTACGAGTACGACCACAAGACAGTACGAAAGACAGACACCCGCAACATCTGCCTGAAGCAGAGTTGGCGCGACCGCTCGGCGGCCGCGGTCCGCAGCACCTCCTGGCCCCCGCTTCCACGACCCGGCCAGCCGGACCCGGTATCAACCCCGGTCGACGCGCGAGAGGACGACTCTCGGCGCCGTCGGGGTTTTCCCGTTCCCCGACGTCGCTACCAGGCAGCAGGAAGGACCGACCGTGACGGCCCGCCGAACGGTCGACAGCCCCGCAGTACCCACCCGCGTCGGGTACGGCTCCCTTCTGCGCACCCCCGGTGCGTGGACGTTCCTGGTGCCCGCCTTCGCGGCGCGCCTGCCCTACGCCATGCTGAGCCTGGGCATCGTCCTGCTGATCCGCGACACCCACGGCTCGTACGGCACCGCCGGCGCCGTCGCGGCCGTCTCGGCCGTCGCGCAGGCCCTGGTCGGGCCGCAGACCGGCCGGCTGGCCGACCGCTTCGGACAGGCCGCGGTGCTGGTCCCCAGCGTGCTGGTGCACGCGGTCTCGGTCGGCGCGCTGATCGCGCTGGCCCTGGGCCACGCACCGGTCTGGACGCTCTTCCTGGTCGCCACACCGGCCGGCGCCACCGTGCCGCAGATCGGCGCGATGGTCCGGGCCCGCTGGGTGGCCAAGCTGGCCGACCAGCCGCCGGCCCACCTGAACACGGCCTTCGCCTTCGAGTCGGTGACCGACGAGTTCACCTTCGTCATCGGCCCGGTCCTGGCGAGCGCGATCGCGACCACCGTGGCCCCCGCGGCCGGGCTGGTCGCCGAGGCCGCGCTCACCCTGGTCGGCGGGCTGGCCTTCGCCGCCCAGCGCCGCACCTCCCCCGCCCGCCACCCGCAGGAGGCCGGCGTGCGTCCGGCCTCGGCCCTGGCCTCGCCGGGCGTGCGGCTGCTGGCCGGCGCGTTCCTCGGCGTCGGCACCGTCTTCGGCGCCATGCAGGTCTCGGTCACCGCCACGGCCGAGGCCGCCGGTCAGGCCGGCGTCAGCGGCACGGTCTACGGGATCTTCGCCGGCGGTTCGATGCTGGCCGGAGTGCTGTACGGCATGGTCGCCTGGCGGCGCTCGGCCCGGCAGCGGATGCTCGCCAGCTACGCCCTGCTGGTGCTGGGCTGCTCCACGCTCTGGGCGATGCCCGACCTGACCTCGCTGGCCGTCGCCGGTCTGATCTGCGGGCTGGCCATCGCGCCGACCCTGATCACCGGGTACACGCTGGTCGAGACGCTGGTCGCGGACGGCGCCAAGACCGAGGCGTTCACCTGGCTGACCGGCGCGATCGGCCTGGGCCTGGCGATCGGTTCGACGGTCGCCGGACAGCTGATCGACGCGCACGGGCCGTGGACCGGGTTCCTGGTGCCGGTCGCCGGGGCCGGGCTGGGCCTGGTGGCGCTGGTCACGTTGCGGCGGCTTCTGGTGGCTCCGGGCGCGCGCGGCCGTACCGTTGCCAGGAGCGGGGCTCCGGTGCAGCGGCTGGCCGGGGTGTCCGAGGGCTAGGGCTCGGGCTCGGGCCTCATGCGGATCTTGCCGGGCGCGCGACGCCGGGTGGTCGGGCCGAGCGCCCGGGCCCGGCGACCGACCCCGTAGACCGGGCCGAGCCGCCAGGCCGGGCGACCAGGCCGGGCAAGCAGGCCAGGCGACCAGGGCGGGCAACCGCTTCGCCGCCGGCCTGCGGCGCCGTCGCGGGAGCCTTCGCGGGACTCGCCCGAGACCCGCTGTCACAGCTGACGCTGGACTGATCCCGCGGAATGCCGCATCATGGACCGTCGTTAGCACTCATCAGGCGAGAGTGCCAGGAGGAAGACAAGTGCCCACGTACCAGTACCAGTGCACCGAGTGCGGCAGCGGCCTTGAGGCGGTGCAGAAGTTCACCGACGAGGCCCTGACCGTGTGCCCGCAATGCCAGGGGCGCCTGCGCAAGGTCTTCTCCGCCGTGGGCGTGGTGTTCAAGGGCTCCGGGTTCTACCGGACCGACAGCCGCTCGTCCTCCACCGGCTCGGTGGGCGCCTCGTCGTCCTCGGGCACCAGCAGCCCGGCCGCGGCCTCGACGGCGTCCTCGTCGTCGACCGGCTCCGGCTCGTCCTCCTCGGGGGCCTCGTCCTCCTCGTCGGGCTCCTCGAGCTCGTCGGGTTCGAGCTCGGGTTCGTCCTCCTCGAGCGGCGGCTCCTCGGCGGGCTGACGCCCGGCGTCGGCCGACCGTTCCCGGGTCGGCCGCTCTGCGCTTCAGGCTCCTCATGACACCCCGGTGGGGTGCCGCGAGGAGCCTCTGCCATGCCCGCCCGCGCGGCCGCCGGCCCGCGCGCCCTTGCCGGGCGGAACCGCGGGGCCGGCCCGTGGCCGTGCCACTACGCCGTGTGGGTGCGAAGTTATCCACATCCCCCTGGTTGTCCACAGGTACGCGATCGGGACTTTCCGGTCCGGCCAGGGGCACGGATGCTGATCCGGCGAGCAGATCTCCTGCTCCGCGGAGAGTCACCTCGATCCCCGAGGCGGTGCCGGATCCATGACCAGTTCACTCACCCTGCTGCCCACCCCGAACAGCTCCTCCTCTCCCTTCCCCTCCCCCGCCGCCGTTCGCACGGACGGCCCGCGCCGCTGTCGGTGCCGGTCCCCCGAAACCGAGGACGACGCTCCCCTTCCCCGAGCCGCCGGCTCGGCTGGGCCCGTCGCACCGGACTCCGGGCACCGCGCCACACCGGACCACGAGCCGGGCGCCCCGCCCAGTGACCCGCCGGCGCAGCCGGGAGGCGGGGTGGTGCTCGAGCCGGCTCCCGGAGCCGTGGCCGGGGCGTGGCCCGACCAGCCGGCAGAGCCACCGCCGGCGGCGCCCTTCGCCGTGCGACCGGCCCGGCCGTCCCAGCGGGCCCGGCCGCCGTTGCCCGCCTCCACCGCGGCCGTGCCCGCGCGGCTCGTGGTGCCGGAGTTCCGACCGATCCGCCGCGGCGGTGGCGGACGACACCGCCTGCATCGCGCCGTCCGGCACCGATCCGGGGTCGTGGTGGCGGGCCTGCTCGCCGCCGCGACCGTCCTCGCCGCGGGGTCGGCGCATCCCGCTCCCCCCACCCCGTCCGCCTCCACCGGGCCGTCCGCCGCCGGCGACGGCCGGCCTCCGGCGGCCCAGAGCGCCGCGTACCGCTGCCCCGCCGGGTCCTGAGGCGCCGGCCCGGGTCGTCGAGCCCCATCCGCGCGACAGCAGGAGCCGCCGGAGCGGCCCAGCACCTTCAGCCCGCCCCCCGCGCAGCTCAGGAGGCCCTCACCACGCTCTTCTCCCATCACGACGAGATCACCCGAACGCCGAACAAGTCACCCGTAACCGATCCGGGAAGCCCTCGTTCACGGGGCGTGAAAGGCTTCAAGGAATTCCTCCTGCGCGGCAACGTCATCGACCTCGCGATCGCCGTCGTCATCGGCGCCGCGTTCACCAACATCGTCAACGCCTTCGTCAAGGGCATCATCAATCCGCTGGTCGGCGCTTTCGGCGCCAAGGACCTGGACTCCTACACCTCGTGCATCAAGGGCCCGTGCATCGTCAGCGCCACTGGCGAGGTCACCTCGGGCATCCAGATCCTGTGGGGCTCGGTGCTCAGTGCGGCCCTGCAGTTCGTGATCACCGCAGCCGTCGTCTACTTCGGCATCGTCATCCCGGTCGGCCGGCTGATGGCCCATCGCAAGACCCCCGAGGAGGTGTCGGCCGAGTCCGAGCTGAAGGAGGTCGTGCTGCTGACCGAGATCCGGGACGCCCTGGTCAGCCGCGCCTGACCCCCCGGCCGCTCCCCGTCCCCGACCCTGTTCCCGCTCCAGTCCCCGTCACTGTCCCCGTCACCATCCCTGGGCCGATCCCGGCCCAGGCTCCACCCCTCGACTCCCTCTCGCCGAACCGGCTCGCCGTCCTGCTCGGCACGCCGGGCGGGTGGGCCGCCTCAGTCCCCGTGGTGCGGCGGCCGCTGGCTCAGGTACCAGTCCAGCCCGCGCCCGGCACCGGACTCGCCCCATCCGCTGTCGGTGTCGTCGCTGGTCTGCTGGCTCAGCGGGTCCTTGAAGACGAGCTTCGCCACTTTGTGCGCGTCGGCTCGCCGCTGATCCGCCGGGGCCTCCTGCGCCACCTGCACCGGCTCGCCCTGCCGCGCCTGCTCGTCCTGCCCAGCCATCGCCCTGCCTCCGCTTTCCGTCCACTCCCGTCCAGCGTAGGGCCTGCGCGCCGGCCGCCGGCCCGGGATCCGGTCCCACCGCGATGCCCCGACGCGGACGAGCAGGAGCCGGGCGGCAGCCCGACTCCTGCTCGTCGTCCCAGGGCGCCTCCGGCCTGCGGGGCCGCCCGGCCAGCCCAGCTCGGTCAGCCCAGCTCGGCCTTGAGGAAGTTGGCCCCGTTGTAGGAACCCCAACCGGTCACCTTGTCGTAGCCGGTGCCCGCGCTGTACGCCCCGTTGCTGCCCGTCTTCACGTCGTGGAAGGCCGTGCCGTAGGAACTGGAGGAGGCCAACGTGTAGATCGTGCCGTTCGCGAACCCGAAGGAGGGCTTGCCCTTGGCCTTGGCCTCACTGTTGTAGACCGCCGCGAAGGCCGCCCAGTTCGGGGCCGCCGCGCTGGTGCCGCCGAACGTCGCCCAGGCGCCCCCGGAGTAGACGGCCCAGCCGGAGGACGGGTTGGCGTCGGCCGCCACGTCCGGCACCGAGCGGTGCCCGGTGGTGTTGACCGCACTCTGGTAGCTCGGGGTGCTGAAGTACGAGGACACCCCGCCGCCGCTGCCGCTCCAGGCGGTCTCCTTGCTCCACGCACCGCCGGAGCCCAGGGTGAGGGTGGTACCGCCCGCACCCGTGACGTAGGGGTCGGCCGCCGGGAAGTCGACCGAGGTCCCGCCGTTGCCGGCATCGTCGGAGCCGCTGTCACCGGAGGCGGCGAAGACCGACTGCCCCTGCGCCGCCGCCTCCTTGAGGTCGGCGTCGACGGCGACCCGGTTGCTCGCGGTCTCGCCGGCCTCGTCGATGCCCCAGCTGATCGAGATCACCGGGACGTTGTCGCTGACGAGCTTGGCGTAGACGGCGGTCTCCCCGGCGTCGCTGTTCGGGGCCTCGTAGACCTTGATCGCCGCGCCGGGCGCCAGCGCCTGCACGACCTCGATGTCCAGCTCGACCTCGTCCTCGCCGGAGAGGTCGGTGGTCCCGCCGCCCGCGTTGACCACGGCCGGGGTCGACGGGTGGAGACCGTAGTAGGAGTCGTAGGTCGTCACGTTCGACTGCTTGAAGCCGGAGAACTCCAGCAGCGCGACGGTCGCCCCGCTCCCGTTGTAACCGGCGTTGATGGTGGAGGTGAGGTTGTAGGCCGACCGGGCCTGGGTCGGGTTGAGCCCGGTGGGGGCCTTCGGCTTGGCCGTCGGGGCGGCGGCGGCGTCCGGCGCGGCCTTGACGCTGTGGTGGGTGTAGGCGGCGTAGTCGTTCAGGCCCGCCACGTCCGTCACCACGGCCGCGATGTCGGCCGGCAGCACCGGCGCCGCGGTGTTGGCGAAGTAGCCGTGGCCGTCCTTGCCGTCCCGGTAGGTCGCCAACGTGGTACCGAAGGCCCGCTGCACCTGGGCCGCGGTCCCGCTCGCCTCGATGGTGAGCCGGTTCGCGGTGACCTCGCCGACCTGGAGGCCCTGCGAGGCCAGGTAGGCGGAGACCTTGGCCACCGTCTCGGGTGCCGCCCCGAAGCGGCTCGCGAACTGGTCCACCGTCAGGTAGTGCTTGTACGAGACGGACTGCGGGTCGGTCACCTGGGCCAGGAAGGTGTCCAGACCCGCCGTGTCGCGCTGGGCGAGGCTGACCGCCACGGATATCCGCTGCCCGGCCGCGACGTCGCCGGTCCGGACCGAGTGGTCCACGGCGGTCACCACGTCCCCGCGCAGCGCGGTCGGGGACTGGGTGGCGGGCTGGGCGGCGAAGGCCGGGTTGACGGCGAAGGCGAGGATCGGCAGGGGCGCGGCGAGCAGTCCGATGATGGGCTTGATGCGGGACCTCACGGATGTCCTCCTGGGGCGAGGGGTCGACTCGGGCCGAGCGGGGCCGGCTGCGGGCCGAGGAGTGAATGACTCCACGCTAGGTTTGTCGATTCACCGTCAAAAGAGAGGAATCCCCTGCTGCTTCTGTGTCGCCACCGTGTCCGCACGTGTCCGCCGGCTGCCCCCGGCCCTCAGCCGTAGGTGGCCAGCGCCCGCGCCAGGGCGGCGCGGGAACGCACGCCGAGCTTGCGGTAGACCCGCGAGAGCGTCCCCTCGACCGTCTTGACGCTGACGAAGAGTGCTGCCGCCACCTCGCGGTTGGACGCTCCGTCGGCCGCCAGGCCGGCCATCCGGTGCTCACTGGCCGTCAACAGTGCGCCGTCCGAACCCGGTACGCCGACCGACTGGTCCAGCCGCTCCAGCTCGCGCTCCACCCGGGCCAGCAGCGGCGCGGCCCGGCGCCCCGCGCAGATCTCCTGGGCTTCCAGGAGCGCGGCCCGGGCCGCCGAGCGGTGCCGCGAGCGGCGTTCGACCGATCCCAGCGCCACCAGCGTCCTGGCCACCTCCAACGGCAGCCCCGCCGCGCGCAGGCGCCCGGCTGCCGCCCGCAGCAGGGCGGCCGCCCCCCGTCCGTCGCCCGCCCCGGCCTGGGCCAGCCCGGCCGCCCGGTCCAGCGCCGCGCCCACCGACCCGGCCGGCTGCGCATCCGCCGCGCCGGCGCCCGCCCAGGCCCACCCCACCGCCCGCCCCTCGCGCAGCACCTGCGCCGCGGCCGCGTGCTCGCCCAGCACCACCAGCCCCTCCACCAGCGCCGCCCGTCGCCGCACGGTCGCCGGCCCCGACAGGCCGGCCTCCTGATCCAGCCGGCGGGCCTCCTGCAGCGCCTCGACGGCCGCGGCCGCGGCGGCCGCGTCGGCCAGCAGCAGGCCCGCCTCCCCCACCAGGGCCAGCGCCTGCACCTGGTGCCGGCGGTCACCGCTCGCCGCGCAGCCGGTCACGGCCCGCCGCGCCAGCTCGCCGGCCCGCTCGGCGCGGCCGCCCACCAGCTCGGCGGTCGCCAGCGCGATGAGGGCCGGATCGCGCAGCGGTGTCGGCGGCGCCTGAGCGCTGAGCGGTTCACCGTGCAGGGCCAGCAGCTCCGCCAGCCAGGCACCCGATTCCATCGCCGCCGCGGCCTCGCCGAGCGCGGCCCGCGCTCTGGTCAGCAGGACCAACGAGGCGGCGGTGCGCGCCGGGGCAGCGCCACCGTCCCCGCCGGGCAGCCGGCCGGCCAACTCCCGCAGCACCCGCTCGGGCCGGTCAGCCTCCAACTCCACGGCCAGCAGGCGGTGCTGGACATCCCACCGGTCGGGCCGCCAGCCGACCGTCCGGTCAGGCACCGGGGCCGCCACCGCACGCACCGCCGAAGCCGCCCGGTCGAGCTCCGCGCCGTGGACGGTCAACCCGCCGCCCTGGCTGCGGACTTCGCGGCGCCCTCGGTCCGCCGGCGCGGTAGCGCGCTCGCCCGCCTGCCACGCACGGTCGAGCAGGTCCGCCGCCTGGTCCAGGGCACGGTGCGCCTCGACCCGGTCCCCGCCCGCGGTCCGAACCGCGGCGAGCACCGCGAGGGCGGCCGCGCGGGACTCCGGCGCCAGCGCCGGGGGGCAGTCCTCGCCCGCGCCGGCGGCGGCCCACTCGGCGACCCTGCCGGCAGCCGTCAGCGCGGCCTGCGCCGCCTCCATGGCCCGCGACAAGTCCCCCTGCTGCAAGGCCTGTTCAGCCGACCGGGCGTGCAGCTCCGAGGCGAGGGCCAGGCCGTCCGCGCGGGATCGGCGGAGGGAGCCGAGGCCCTCGCCGACCGTCCCGCCCACCGCGGGAAGCTCCGCCAGTCCCGCGGCGATCAGTTCGCGCGCGCCGGCGAACGCGGGCGCCGACACGCGGAGCAGCACCACCCTGGCCCGGGCCCGCAGCGCCACGACGTCGACCCCGAAGGGTCCAGGGCGCGCCGGGTCCACCGAGGGCGCCAGGGCCTCCGGGACCATCGGGTCCATCAGGTCCACCGCCAGCGGTGTCCGAGCCGGCACCGTCGCCGCCGGGACCCGGGCCGGCAGCACCCGGGCGGCGAGGGTGGCGGCCTGGGTCCAGCGCCCGGCGTCCACCGCCGACTCGGCGCCGGCCACCAGGGCCCGCGCCTCGGCGAGCCGATCACCCGCGGGGACCTGGCCGATCGCCAGCAGCGCCAGGTCACAGGCCTGGTCGAGGTCCCCGAGCGCCCGGACGCGGTCCGCCGCCGCCGCCAGCGCGGCCCCCGTCACCGGGTCGGCCTCACCGGGCCGGGCCAGGGCGGTGAGCCGCGCGCGGTCGACCGGGTCGGCGGCGGTCGCGGCCAGGGTGGCCCGGGCGGCGGCCAACTCGGCGGGCGAGGCCTCCGCGAGCAGCACCGCCGCGACCACCGCCTCCCGGAACCGCACCAGCAGGTCCCGGCCGGCGCCCTCCACCTCGACACCTCCCCAGGCGTCCGCGGTGTCGGCGCCGTCCAGCCCCGGGGACCCGGGCGCGCCACCGCCGCGCACCGAGCCCCGGACACCGACCCCGGTGGCGCCGGCGCCCGCGGCACGGCCGACCGCGCCGAGCGCTCCGTGCGGCGCGTGGAGCAGTTCCACCATGCCCGCGCGCAGCGGGCGGTCCAGGAGCCGGAGCGGGTCGCGACCGGGCAGCGCCGAGCGCAGTTCGGCCGGACCGGGTCGGTCCGCGAGCGCGACCAGCAGCAGGATCCGGCGTTCGTCCCGGCTCAGGCCCTCCAGCCGGTCGAGGACCAGCACGCGCAGCGTCGCGGGCACGTGGCGCGAGCCGGCCGCGCCCTGCCGGAAGCCGGCCCGGGCGAGGTCCAGCGCGTACCGGGGGTTGCCCGCCGCGACCCGCTGCACGTCCCGCAGCAGGGCGGCCGGCAGCACCCCGCGATGCACCCGGGCCAGCGCCTCGGCCACCGCGGTCGGCGCCAGCGCCCCGAGCGGCAGCTCGACGGTCTGCGGCGGGCACACCTCGCGGCGGCGGCCGGCCGCGGCGCCGGCCCGGTCC
>NZ_BAAALF010000082.1:0-9034 GCF_039528135.1 Kitasatospora nipponensis
CCCGCGCGCACGCCGGCCCGGCCCGCGGTCCGCAGGTGCTCGGCGCCCCGGGCCGGGCCGGCCGGCTCCAGCCGGGTCAGCCTCAGCCGGGTCAGGTTCAGCCGGGTCAGGTTCAGCCGGGTCAGGTTCAGCCGGGGCGGCCGGTCCAGGGCGGTGACGACCCGGCCGCCGGCGGGCAGGCGGTGATGACCGAGGCGTACGACGCCTGGGTGCAGCAGCCCCCGGCCCGGCAGCTGATCGCGCTGACGCTGGCCTGGTGGGCCCTGCCGTTCACCCCCACCGCCTCGCGGGACGCCGAGGGCAAGGCCTGGCCGGCCCTGGTCGGCAGGCCGCCGAGCCCCAGCTGCCGCCAGGCCCGGCGCGGCCTGCTGACCGCGGCCGGCCGGCTGCCGCAGGGCCGCGGCACGGCCCGCTCCACCGGCCTGGCCGCGCTCACCGCCTGGCACCGCCCGCTGGCCGACCAGCTGGCGCAGGACGGCGACAGCCCGTTCGGCACGGTGATCCGCGAGGCCGAGCTGCTGGGGATCATCGCGCGCGGGACGCTCTCCCCGCTCGGTGCGGCGCTGGCCGCCCAGTCCGCCGACCAGCCCGACGCGCTCGCGCGCTGCGCCACCCGGCTGCTGCCACCGGCCACCGAGCGGGCCCGCCTGGGCACCGACCTGACCGCCGTGGTGCCCGGCGCACCGTCGGGCCGGCTGGCCGGCCTGCTCGACCTGGCCGCCGACCGCGAGTCGCGCGGCATGGCGTCGGTCTGGCGGTTCACCCCGGCCAGCGTCCGCCGCGCGCTGGACGCCGGCTACACCCCGCAGGCCCTGGCCGCCGACCTGGCCGCGATCTCCGCCACCGGCGGCCCGGGCCCGCGCGCCGGCGGCGGGCCGGGCGGCGACACCGGGCGGGGGCAACTGCCGCAGCCGCTGGCCTACCTGATCACCGACACCGCCCGCCGGCACGGCCGGATCCGGGTGCTCACCCCGGGCTGCGTGCTGCACGGCGCCGACCCCGCGCTGCTCGCCGAAGTCGCCGTGCACCGCCGGCTCGCCGTCCTGCGGCTGCGGCAGCTGGCACCGACCGTGCTGGTCAGCGCCGCGGACCCGGCGGCCACGCTGGCCGCGCTGCGCGCGGAGGGCTACGCACCGGTCGAGGAGGACGTCGACGGCACCGTGCGGATCGAACGCACCGGCGCGGACCGCGCACCGGCGCTGCCACGACCGCGCGGCGCGGTGGCCGGCCCCGTCCGGTCCGGCCAGTCCCCGGCCGAACTGCGCGCGCTCGCGGGCCGGTTGCTGGCCAGGACGGCCGGCCCCGGCCGGCGCCAGGGCTCCGACGAGGCGCCCGAGGCACTCATCGCGCACGACGCCCGGCAGCTGTCGCCCACCGACGTGCGCCGGCTGGCGTACGCGGTGCGGGCCTGTGAACCGGTGGTCATCGAGTACGAGGCCACCTCGGGCGCCCGGACCGTGCGGACCATCAGCGACCTGGAACTCGATCCGCCGCACCTGTTCGCCTGGTGCCATCTCCGGGACGACCAGCGGGTCTTCGCGCTCGCCCGGATCCACTCCGTCCAGCCGCACTGACCGGGCCGGGCCGGGACCTGTCGGTCACCGGCCCGGAGCCCCGTCAGACCGGCTCGACCGCGTCGGCCGCCGCCGCCCGGCGCCGGCCCTCCACGATCCGGGCGGCCACCAGCACCACCGCGGCCGCGACCAGCGAGAGGACCATCTGGATCCGGCCGTCGTGGTCGGTGAACATGTAGGCGACCACGAACCCGATGAGCCCGATGGTGGCCCAGGTCAGGTACGGGAAGAGCCACATCCGCACGGTCAGCCGCTCGGGCGCCTCGCGCTCGATGATCCGGCGCATCCGCAGCTGCGAGAAGCAGATCACCAGCCAGACGAAGAGCGCCACCGCGCCGGAGGAGTTCAGCAGGAACTGGAAGACCGTGTCCGGCGAGGTGTAGTTGAAGAAGACCGCGACGAACCCGAAGACCACCGAGGCCAGGATCGCGGTGCGCGGCACGCCCCGTCCGGTCACCCGGGCGAAGGCCCGCGGCGCGTCGCCGCGCTGCCCGAGCGAGAAGGCCATCCGGGAGGCCGTGTACATCCCGGAGTTGAGGCAGGAGAGCACCGCGGTGAGCACGATGACGTTCATCACCTGCGCCGCGCCCGGGATCCCGACGTGCTCCAGCACCGCGACGTACGGGCTCCCCTTGACCGAGGCCGCGTCCCACGGGAGCAGGGTCACCACGATCGCGATCGAACCGAGGTAGAAGACGCCGATCCGCCAGATGACGCTGTTGGTCGCCCGGCTGACCGCCTTCTGCGGGTCCTGGGACTCACCGGCCGCCAGGGTGACGATCTCGCTTCCCATGAATGCGAAGACCACGGTGAGCATGCCGGTGAAGACGGCGCCGACGCCGTGCGGCAGGAATCCGCCGTGTCCGAACAGGTTGTCGGTGCCGACCGCGTGGGTGCCCGGCAGCAGACCGAGGACGGCCAGCACGCCGATCACGATGAACGCGGCGATCGCCACCACCTTGATGCCCGCGAACCAGAACTCGAACTCGCCGTAACTGGCGACCGAGAAGAGATTGGTGGCGGTCAGCACCGCCATCACCAGCAACGCGAACGCCCACTGCGGCACGGCCGGCAGCCAGCCGTTGAGGATCTTGGCGCCGGCGGTGGCCTCCACGGCCAGCACCACCACCCAGAAGAACCAGTAGAGCCACCCGATCGTGAAGCCCGCCCAGCGCCCCAGCGCCCGGTCCGCGTAGGCGGAGAACGAGCCGCTCTGCGGGTCGGCGGCGGCCATCTCGCCCAGCATCCGCATCACCATCACCACCAGAACCCCGGCCAGCGTGTAGGAGAGCAGGATGCCCGGACCGGTCGCCGCGATCCCGGCTCCGGAGCCCACGAAGAGCCCCGCCCCGATCACCCCGCCGATCGCGATCATGGAGAGATGGCGGTTCTTCAGACCGGCCTGGAGGTGCCCGGCCCCACCGTGTTCCCCGCCGTGCCCCCCACCGGCTCCCGCGACCGGTCGACCGGCCGGCGAATCGGGCTGCGCGTGCTTGCTGGTGTCCGTACTCATCTGATGACGCTGCCTTCCTGCGCGGCGCAGGATACGGCCGCACAACGGCAGGAAACCTAACCCGGAAATCGATTCTCGTAACCCCTGGAAGGAGATATTTCCTATTACTTGAGGATGATCTGAGGATTCTCGCGAAACCTTCCGCGCTTCTGGCGTCGACTGACATATCTACCGATGAGTTGACTGATCGCCCGCCCGCACCAGGGCGTCCCCCAGCGCCGTGCGCTGGTAGAGGACCCGGCGACCGCGGCGGTGCGAGCGCAGCAGTCCCGCCGCGCGCAGCGCCGAGAGGTGGGCGGAGACCGAGGACGCCGCCAGCGCGTGACGGTCGGCCAGTTCGCCCGTCGAGGCCGGCGTCGCCAACGAGGCGAGCAGCGCGGCGCGGTTGGCGCCCAGCAGCCCCACCAGGGCCGCGCCGCCCGCGCGCACCGCCGGACGCCACAGGTCGGCCAGGCCCCGGGCCGGGTAGATCACGGCCGGCGGCCAGGGGGGCGCGAACCCGCTGACCACATCCGGCCAGGCGAAGCAGCTCGGCATCAGCAGCAGCCCGCGCGCCTGCGGGTCCCGCAGTTCCGGCGGCATGCCCGACCCGCGCACCGTCAGCCGCCCGGACTCCCAGCTCAGCGACGGGTGCAGATCGGCGAAGAGACCCGCCAGGCCGCCCTGGGCCAGCCGGTCGCAGCGGTGGGCGATGTCGGCCTGCAGCACCGAGCGCAGCCGCGGCCAGTGCGGGGCGACCAGCACCTGCCAGGCCCGCTCGGTCAGATCGGCGAGCTGCTGGACGGTGGCGGCCGGATCGGCGAGCATCGCCCGGCCCCGCGGCGAGTCGGCCGCGCCGGGCGTGCAGGCCAGCGACCTGGCCAACTCGCTGTGCGCCAGGGCCGGATCGGTCGCCCGCAGCCGCGCGAGCTCCCCCGCGAAGACCCCGTCCACCGCGTCCGGTCCCGGGACGGCGGGGGCGACGGGCGCGACAGGCGCGACAGGCGCGCCGGGTGCGCCGGGTACGCCGGCCGCGAAGGCGGAGGCCGGGGCGCCGACGGGCGGCGGGCCGAGGAAGTCCGGGGTGTAGCCGCCCTCGGGCGGCATCAGGAACCAGAGCGCGGAGAGGTCCAGTTCGGCCGGCAACGGGCGCACCCGCCGCAGCCAGGGCTGGTGGTAGCCGTGCCGGCGCGCGCGCCGCAGGGTCCGGACGGCCTCGTGCGTCTCGCAGAGGGGCGAGAAGGCGAACCGGCAGTGCATCAGATCGCCTGCGGTGAAGACCAGTTCCGGTGCCACGGGCGCCGACCTCCGCCATCGCTCGCCGTGCGGGAGATTCGTCCGCAGCCGAAAGAATAGTGCGCCGACCGGCCGGCCCGCAGGCTCCCACCATGCCCGCCGCTCCCGGCCCCGTGCCGGCCCCCGTCCCCGTGCCCGCCCCCACCGCCACCACCGGTGGCGAGGGGGTCGGACCCCGCGCCGGCTACCGCGAGGTCTTCGCGGTCGGCGAGTTCCGCGCCGTCTTCGCCGCCCACCTGCTCGCCGTCCTCGGCAACGTCGTCTGCGAACTCGCGCTCGCCGTCCTGGTCTTCAAGCGCACCGGCTCGCCGCTGCTCAGCGCGCTCACCTTCGCCGTCGGCCTGCTCCCGTACGCCGTCGGCGGGACCCTGCTCGCGGCCGTCGCCGACCGCTACCCGGCCCGCCGGGTCCTGGTGCTCTGCAACCTGCTCTGCGCGGGCTGTGCGGCCGGGACCGTCCTGCCGGCGGTCCCCGTCCTCGCCCTGCTGGTGCTGCGCTGCCTGAGCGCCACCGTCGCCCCGGTCCTCACCGGTACCAGGGCCGCGACGCTGGGCGACGTCCTCGGCGAGGGGGACCGGTTCGTGCTGGGCCGCTCGGTGTTGCGGCTGGTCTCGCAGGGCGCCCAGCTGACCGGCTTCGCGGCCGGCGGGCTGCTGCTGGCGGCCGTCCCGCCGCGGGCCGTCCTCGGACTCACGGTGGCGACCTTCCTCGGCTCGGCCCTGCTGCTGCGCCTGGGCACCCGGGCCCGCCCGGCCCGCACCGCCCCGTCGGCCCGGGCCGGCGGGGCGGCGGTCGCGGACCGCCCGTCCGCGCTGGTGGCCCCGTTCGCGCTGGTGGCCGACTCACTGGCCGGCGTGCGGCTGCTGCTCGGCGACCCGCGGATCCGCGCGCTGCTGCTGCTCGCCTGGGTGCCGCCGGCCTTCGCGGTGGTCTCCGAGTCGCTGCTGACCCCCTACGCCGGCGCGCTCGGCCTCGGCCCGGCGGGCCTGGGCCTGCTGATGTGCGGCATGCCGATCGGCGCGATCACGGCCGAGTCGCTGGCCGGCTCGCTGCTCGGCCCGCGCGGCCGGGCCCGGCTGACCTTCCCGGTCGCCGTCCTCGCCATGCTGCCCGCCCTGGGCTACGCGGCCCACCCGGCCTTCGGCTGGGCGCTGGCCTGCCAGTTCCTGACCGGCTGCGGGATCTGCTACACGCTCGGCCTGGACCAGTGGTTCCTCGCCGCGGTTCCGGAACGGCTGCGCGGGCAGGCGATGACCCTGCTCACCGGCGGCCTGATGACCGCCCAGGGAATCGGCATGACGCTGGCCGGCACCGCCGCCGAGTTCGCACCCGTGCACCGGGTGATCGCCACCGGCGGCGTGCTCGGCACGCTCGCGGTCGCGGCCGTCCTGCTCCTGGTGCGGCGCGGTCGCCCGCCGGGCCCGGCGGCGTGTTGCTGAACGGCCCGCCCAGCCGGCACCAGCACCATGGAGACCATGGCCATCACCCTGCACCTCGCCCAGCAACCGGACGCCGACGCGCTGCTCAGCCGCAGCCCGCTGGCCGCCCTGACGGGCATGCTCCTGGACCAGCAGATCCCGATGGAATGGGCGTTCACCGGCCCGTACACCATCGCGCAGCGGCTGGGCGCCGACGACCTGGACGCCCGGGTGATCGCCGACTACGACCCCGACGAGTTCGCCGCGCTGCTCTCGGCCAAGCCGGCCGTCCACCGCTACCCGGGTTCGATGGCCCAGCGGATCCAGCAGCTCTGCCGGCACCTGGTGGAGCACTACGACGGTGACGCCGCGGCGGTCTGGCGCGACGCCGCCGACGGCGGCGACCTGCTGGGGCGGCTCACCGCGCTGCCGGGCTTCGGCGCCCAGAAGTCGCAGATCTTCCTCGCCCTGCTGGGCAAGCAGTTCGCGGTCCGCCCCGCGGGCTGGCGGGAGGCGGCCGGGCCGTACGGGGAGGAGGGCTGCCACCGGTCGGTGGCCGACATCACCGGACCCGACTCGCTGGTCGAGGTCCGCGCCTACAAGCAGGAGGCCAAGCGCGCGGCCAAGGCGGCGAAGACCGCGAAGACGGCCAGGACCGCCGAGTCGGCCGCGGGTGCGAAGAAGACGGCGGGTGCGAGGACGGCCTCGGGTGCGAAGAAGGCCGAGCCCACCGGGTAGCGCCGGCCCGCCGGAGCTACCCGACCGCCGCGGGCAGGCCCTACCATCGGCCCCAGGAAGCGCTCGGGAGGGGAACAGGGATGGCGGACGTCGAACTGCGCAGCGCCGAGGCGCGGATGATCGCGGAGGCCCGCAAGGCGTTCTTCGTGATGTTCGGGTTCCTCTGCCTCATCTGGGCCATCCAGATCGGCAACTGGTCGGACGACAACGGGCTCGTCCTGCAGTTCGGGATCCGCCCGCACTCCTTCGCCAGCCTGCCGGACTTCTTCACCGCCCCGCTGCTGCACTTCGGCTGGGCCCACCTGGAGTCCAACTCCGGTCCGCTCTTCGTCTTCGGCTTCCTGGCCGCGTACCGGGGGGTGAAGAAGTTCGCCGGACTCACCGTGCTGATCTCGGTCACCAGTGGCCTGGCGGTCTGGATCTTCCAGAGCACCGTGACGGTCAGCGCCGGGGCCAGCGGCCTGGTCTTCGGCTACTTCGGCTACGTGGTGCTGCGCGGCATCTTCGACCGGCACCTGATCGACACCCTGGTCGGCGTGGTGATGGCGGCCTCGTTCGCGTACATCGTCGTCGGCGCCGTGCCCGGGGTGCCGGGGGTGAGCTGGCTCGCCCACCTGGGCGGACTGGTCGGCGGGCTGGCGGGCGCCTGGCTCTTCCGTGACCGCAGCGGGCGGCGCGCGGTGGCCGCGGCCGGCGGCGGCCTGCCCGGCCTGACCGGTAGCGCCGGCGCCGCCGGTGGCGCTGGTGGCGCTGGTGGCGCCACCCCGGCGGCGGGCTCGCACGCGGACCTGCTCAAGCAGCTGGACGACCTGGGCCTGTGACGCCACCGGACGCGCGGCAGGTATAGACCACTGCCGTCCGGGGCGGCTAGCGTGAGTCCCCCGTACCCCCCGCCCCGGAGCCGCGCCGTGCAGTCGTCCGTCCTCGCCTTCGCCACCGACCTGATCGACGAGGGTGCGGACACCTTCTTCGGCAACCTCACCGACCGGGCCGGCGTCGGCGGCGTCACCCTCGCCTCGGTCTACCACGAGGCCCGCGACGTCTTCCCGCACCACCCCAGCCGCGTGCTGCGCTACCTGGAACCGGGCGCGGCGTACTTCCGGCCGGACCCGGCCCGCTGGGCGGGGCGGCGCCTGGCGCCGGTGGCGTCCACCGCGATCGGTGACCGCGACCCGTTCGCCGAGGCCGCCGACGAGGCCCGCCGGCGCGGCCTGAAGCTGCACGCCTGGACCGTCTTCTGCCACAACGACCGGCTCGGCTTCCAGCACCCGGACTGCGCCCCGGCCAACGCCTTCGGCGACCGGCACCTCACGGAGCTCTGCCCGGCCGACCCCGAGGTCCGCGCGTACGCCCACACCCTGCTCGACGAGCTCGCCCGCTACGGCGTGGACGCGATCCGTGCCGAGTCCCTGCACTTCCACGGCCTGCGGCACGGCTACCACCACGAGCGCTACTTCGAGCAGCTCGGCCCGGTGACCGAGGCCCTGCTGGGGCTCTGCTTCTGCCCGCACTGCCACAGCGCGGCCACCGGGCGGGGGGTGCCGGCCGAGGACGTCCGGCGGGTGGTGGCCGCCGAGATCCGCCGCCGGCTCGACGACGAGCGGGCCGCCGCCGAACCGGGCGCCCTGGACACCCTCGCCGACGGCGCCCTGGCCGCCTACGTGGACGCCTCGGCCGCCACGGTGACCTCGCTCGCCGCCGACCTGGACGAGCACGCCCGCCGGCTGGGCATGCGGCTGAGCTTCATGGACGGCGGCGGTCCCGGCACCGGCTGGCTCTCCGGCATCGACCTGCCCGCCCTCGCCAAGGCCGGCGTGGGGATCGAGACCCTGGGGTACGCCAAGAGCCCGGAGGCGGTGCGCGAGAAGGTCGCCGCCTTCGCCCTGCACGGCGTGCGGCCGGCCGACCTGGCGGTGATCCTGCGCCCGATGGCCGAGGACTGTGACGGGGCCGCCAACCTGGCGGCGAAGATCACCGTCCTGCGGGACCTGGGCGTCCCCGAGGTCGAGTTCTACAACTACGGGCTGATGCGGCTCTCGTCGATGGACCGGATCGGCGCGGCGCTGCGCGGGTGAGGCCCACGGGGCGGCGGGTGACGGGTGACCGCTGCCCACTGGCCGATAGCAGCTGACGGACAACCGCTGACCGCTGGCCACTGGCCACTGACGGACAACCGATCCCGACCATCAGGTGCGCGATGACAGATCGCAGCTATCAGATGACAGAAAGTGAAATCTGTCAGCGCTTCCGCTTCGCTGTCCCGAACAGGCTGCGCGAGATCTCCCGCCCCAGCTGCGTCCCCGCCGACCGGGCGAACGACTTCAGCGCCGGGTTGCTCAGCAGCGAGCCGAGCAACCCGCCCGCCGCCCCGGCCGCGCCACCCTCCTCCGCACCGCCCGCCGGCGCCTCCCGCCGCCCCTTCGGTGCCGCCGGGGCCCGGCCCGCGTCGCCCCGTGCGGCGTCGGCGGCCGCATCGGGGGGGGGGGGGGGCCGGGCGGGGGGGGGGGGGGGGGGGG
>NZ_BAAALF010000082.1:9044-35152 GCF_039528135.1 Kitasatospora nipponensis
TGGCCCGGGCGGCCGCGGCAGCCCGCGCCGCCAGCTTCTCGTACGCCGACTCCCGGTCGATCGCGTCCCGGTAGCGGGCCACCAGCGGCGAGCCGTCCACCGCCGCCCGCAGCACCTGCGGCTCGACCGGCCCCATCAGCGACTGCGGCGCCCGGAGCCGGGTCGCGGCCACCGGCGTCGGCGCCCCCTTCTCGGAGAGCACCGTCACCACCGCCTCGCCCGTCCCCAACTGCGTCAGGACCTCCGCCAGGTCGTACGAGGAGCGCGGAAAGGTGGAGACCGTCGCCTTGAGCGCCTTGGCGTCGTCCGGCGTGAACGCCCGCAGCGCGTGCTGCACCCGGTTGCCCAGCTGGGCGAGCACGTCGGCCGGCACGTCCTTGGGCGTCTGGGTGACGAAGAAGATTCCCACCCCCTTGGACCTGATCAGCCGCACGGTCTGGGTGATCGCCTCCAGGAACGCCTTCGAGGCGCCCTTGAAGAGCAGGTGCGCCTCGTCGAAGAAGAAGACCAGCTTGGGCTTCTCCGGGTCGCCGACCTCCGGCAGGTCCTGGTAGAGGTCGGCGAGCAGCCACATAAGGAAGGTGGAGAAGAGCCGCGGCCGGTCCTGGACGGCCGGCAGCTCGAGGACCGAGACCACCCCCGCGCCCGCCCCGGTCGTCCGCAGCAGCTCGGCGGTGTCGAACTCGGGCTCGCCGAAGAAGTCGCCGGCCCCCTCGTTCTGCAGCACGGTGAGCGCCCGCAGGATCACCCCGGCGGTCGCGGCGGAGAGCCCGCCGATGCCCCTGAGCTGCTCCTTGCCCTCCGGCGAGGTCAGGAAGGCGATCACCGAGGCCAGGTCCTTGAGGTCGTAGAGCTCCAGTCCCTGCTGGTCGGCGAAGTGGAAGACCAGGCCGAGCGAGCTCTCCTGGGTCTCGTTCAGGTCGAGCACCTTGGCCAGCAGGAGCGGCCCGAAGCTGGTCACCGTGGCGCGGATCGGGATGCCGACGCCCTGGCCGCCCAGCGCGTAGAACTCGGCGGGGCAGCCCTGCGGCGTCCACTGCTGGCCGACCTCGGCGGCCCGGGCGGCCGTGCGATCGCTCGCCGCGCCGGGTGCGCAGATGCCGGAGACGTCGCCCTTGATGTCGGCGAGGAAGACCGGGACGCCCTGGGCCGAGAGCTGTTCGGCGATCAGCTGGAGGGTCTTGGTCTTGCCGGTCCCGGTGGCGCCGGCGACCAGGCCGTGCCGGTTGAGGGCACCGAGCGGGATCCGCACCCGGGCGGCCGGGTAGGCGTCGGTGCCCTGCTGGACGGCGCCGAGTTCGAGCGCCGGCCCCTCGAAGGCGTAGCCCGCCGCGATCTCCCGCACGGCCTCCGGCAGCGCCCCCGCGCCGCCGGCACCGCTCGCATCCGGACCGGCGGTGGCGGCGGCGGCAGGGTCGGCGCCGGTCCGGCCGGCAGGGGTCTGATCGGACATCCCGGGGCGCTCCTCGGTAGGCGGTACCGTTGTCGTCTTTCCTATCAAATCGTCATATTCCACCCAGCGCAGAGCCGACACCGCGCCTCCCGAGCCCCCGCCGCGGGGCCGCCGCGCCGCGGCACCACGCCCGACACCACGTTTCTTTCGCCCGTTGTTCGTGCCGTCGACGCAGGTGGGACACCTCCCCCGGACGGCGGAGCAGCGCGCTTGCTGTGCCACGCGCCGCCCAAACGGTAGGCTTTCCGTGTGATCTTCAAGCGCATCGGCAACGGGCGGCCGTACCCGGATCACGGCCGGACCAGCACTCGCCAGTGGGCGGACGTCGCCCCTCGCCCGGTGCGACTGGACCAGCTGGTGACCACCAAGGGCCAGTTGGATCTGGAAACCCTGCTGGCCGAGGACTCGACCTTCTACGGGGACCTCTTCGCCCACGTGGTGAAGTGGCACGGCGACCTCTACCTCGAGGACGGACTGCACCGCGCGGTGCGGGCGGCCTTGCAGCAGCGTCAGGTGCTGCACGCGCGCGTCCTGGAGATGGACTGACGGGGTCTCATCCCCACAGCCCCGCTCCGGCGCCGCACGGCCCCCGGTCGGCCGCCTCCGGCGACCGGCCGCGCGGCTTCGTGCTGCCCTCGTCCGGGTCCCGTCCGTGCCCACCCCCGGCTCACCCACGGCCCCGTCACGCCCTCGGCCCGGGGCAGGCCGGCCTGGGCTCCACCGACGATCCGTACCGGACGAGCGGCGGCGCCGCGCTCCGGCTCACCCGGACGGGGCGCCCGATCGAGCGTCAGTACACCCTTTCGAGTGTCCACATGCGCCAAATGATGATCATTTATTACCTTCACGTCAGGAACCGGACTAGGCTGCTGACCACGGTCGCAGCACGCTCCGGACATCCCGTCCCTCCGTCCAGGCGGCCGCATTCGTCGCCCGCCGGCAAAGGCTGCCCTTCTCCATCAAGGGGAGACAGACTGTGAGCATGTTGACTCCCCAGGGAATGAAGGGGAAGCAGTTCCGCATCACGGGCACCAGCTACCCGCGCCTGGGCCCACCCCCGCGGCGCCGCCGCCGTGTCCTGATGGCCATCGGCTCCGTGCTCGCGCTGGCGCTCATCGCGCTCGGCGGCGTGCAGTTGGTCGACATCTTCACCGGCCGCAGCAAGCACGGCAGCGCCCAGGCCTGCGCCACCACCGCTTCCGGCAAGCCGATGGTCCGCCCGGCCGCCGCCACCGGCGCGCCGGCCCCGGCGGCCTCCGGTGCCGCCGGGGGCGGCTCCCCCGCCGCGGGCTCACCGGCCGCGGGCTCCGCCGCGGCCTCGGCCGGCGCGGGCACGCCGCTGCCGGCCACCACCGCCATCCCGCAGCCGCAGGCCGTCACGGTCAACGTGCTGAACTCCACCGACAAGGCCGGTCTGGCCGCCCGGACGGCCGACGAGCTCAAGAAGCGCGGCTTCACCGTCGGCAAGGTGGGCAACGCCCCGTCGGCGCTGAGCAAGAAGGTGCCCAACAGTGCCCAGCTGATCGCCGGGTCGACCGGCGCCGCGGCGGCCACCCTGCTGGGCTCCGAGGTCAGCGGGGCGACCACGATGGCCGACGCCCGCACCGACGGCAGCGTCGACTTCGTGATCGGCGACGCCTACACCGACCTGCTCGACCCGAACGCCGCCGCGGCGGCCCTGGCCCAGGCGCTCAAGCCCTCGCCCAGCGCCAGCCCGCTCTCCGGCACCTGCTGAGCCCCACCCGCACGCACCCCGGCACCGTGAACGGCGGCGGGGCGGCCCCCACCGGGACCGCCCCGCCGCCGTTCACGTGCGCGGGCGATCAGCCCGCGGTGCCGTAGAGCCGGTCACCGGCGTCGCCGAGCCCCGGCACGATGTAGCCGTGCTCGTTGAGGCGCTGGTCCAGCGCCGCGGTGACCACGGTGACGGGCAGGCCCGCCAGCTCCTTCTCCATCACCGCGACGCCCTCCGGCGCGGCCAGCAGCACCACCGCGGTCACGTCGGTGGCACCACGCTCGATGAGCAGCCGGATCGCGGCGACCAGGGTGCCACCGGTGGCCAGCATGGGGTCCAGCACGTAGACCTGGCGGCCCGACAGGTCGTCCGGCATCCGGGTGGCGTAGGTGGACGCCTCGAGGGTCTCCTCGTTGCGCACCATCCCGAGGAAGCCGACCTCCGCGGTCGGCAGCAGCCGGGTCATGCCGTCCAGCATGCCGAGGCCGGCCCGCAGGATCGGCACCACCAGCGGGCGCGGGTAGCTGAGCCGGGTGCCGGTGGTGACCGCGACGGGGGTGGTGATCTCGACCTCGTCGGTCCGCACGTCCCGGGTGGCCTCGTACGCCAGCAGCGTCACCAGCTCGTCGGTGAGACGACGGAAGGTCGGGGAGTCGGTGCGCTCATCGCGCAGCGTGGAGAGCTTGTGGGCCACCAGGGGGTGGTCGACGACGTGGATCCGCATACTCCCGACCTTAACGGCGCCGCGCTGCCCGGACGACCGCCGCCACCTCCCCTCCCCGCTCTCTCCTCCGCCCCCCTCCTTCCCCTCCTCGCCCTCCCGCGTCCCGCCCCCTCCCCTCGCCCCATCCGCCCTTCGACTCCCTCCGGGCAGCGATCGGGTGCTCTTCCCGTGCCGTTCCCCTGGTATCAACCGGACACATCTGGGAAAGTCAGACCGTATGAAGAGGAGCCCGGGCCCGGTCAACGGACCCCCCGAGGAGCCCGCCGCCCAGCCGATCGACCGGCCCCTGGAGACCGAGGCCGAACGCCGGCGACGACGGGCCGTCTTCCTGCGCGAGCTGGCCGAGGCCCGTGAGCTGCGGGCTCGGGTCCAGCCCCGCCGGACCAAGGAGCGCCGCATGCGCGAAGCCCTCCGCATGCGCACCTTCCGGATCTGACACTCCGTCCACCCTCCACCGGTCCTCTCCGCGCTCTCCCCGCGGCACCGTCGCGCCCTCCGCCGGCCCTTCCCACCCCCTCCTCGGCGGCTACGCGGCGGCCCCGCGGCGGCTCCGCGCCCGCGCAAAGCCGCCATTCCGACACGACCTGCGAAGACGCGCTGCCGAACACTCCCCGCAGAGGCGGCCTTTCTGTCACGATTCCGATGGGACGGTCCGAACAGCGGACCGCCTCTGGCGCGGGGGCGGCCAGACCGCGTTCGCCCGAGATCGCCTACGGCCGAGACCATTTGGGAGTGTCCCTGGTGGCGTACTTCGCTGCAGTGCTTGCTCGCACCGAGGACGGGTGGGATGTGAGCGAGACCGAGTTGGACAATGTCGAAACCCTTGCCGATCTTGCCGACCTGGCACGTGAGGCGGCACAGGACGACAACACGGTGCTGGTATTCATCGAGCAGGAGGACGCCTGGTTCGCCGTCGTCCGGGTGGACGGCGAGGAGGATCCGCGGATCTTCGTCTCCGACGCCGCGGCCGCCGCCCGCAGCTCCTACGGGGACGTGGTCCTCACCGAGGAGCTGGTCGGCCGGGCCGGCGACAGCGAGTTCGACGACCTCGACAGCCTGGTGACCGAACTGGAGGAGAGCGAGGACGCCGAGCTCTCCTCCACCGGCTCCGACGACGAGGAGGACGAGGGCCCGGCCACCGGCCCCGGCGGCGTGCCGGTCGGCCCGCTGGGCGACTCCGAACTGCTCAGCGAGTTCGGCGTCAGCTCCGGCGACCTCCTCGACCTCAGCGGCGAGGGCGCCGAACCCGGTGACGCGCTCAACGAGATCGCCGACGCCCTCGGCTGCGCCGAGGTCCTGGAAGCCGTGCGCTGACCCGGGCGGGGCACGGGCGGGGTGAGGGACCCGCCCCGCCCGTGCCCGACACTGGTGGGATGCAGCCCCACCCCGCCCTCGCCCCGCTCCCGGCCCCGGTGCGCCCCGACCCGGTGCGCGACCGCTGGACGGCGTCGATGCGCCTGGCCATCACCGAGGCCGCCCTGGCCCCGGCCACCGGCGACGTCCCCGTCGGCGCACTGGTCCTCGACCCCGCCGGCACCGTCCTCGGCCGCGGCCACAACGAGCGCGAGGCGGTCGGCGACCCCACCGCCCACGCCGAGATCCAGGCCATCCGCCAGGCGGCCGCCGCCGTCGGCGAGTGGCGCCTGACCGGCTGCACCCTGGTCGTCACCCTCGAGCCCTGCACCATGTGCGCCGGCGCGATCGTCCTCTCCCGCCTGGAGCGCGTCGTCTACGGCGCCCTCGACGAGAAGGCCGGCGCCGCCGGCTCCCTCTTCGACGTGGTCCGCGACCGCCGCCTCAACCACCGCCCCGAGGTCGTCCCCGGCGTCCTCGCCGACGAGTGCGGCGCCCAGCTCCGGGCCTTCTTCGACACCCACCGCTGACCCACCCCCACCAAACGATTTCGTCCCCGCCCGACCCGTCCGGTAGAGTCTCCCTCGGTAGCGTGTCCGAGCGGCCAAAGGAGCACGCCTCGAAAGCGTGTGTGGGGGCAACTCCACCGTGGGTTCGAATCCCACCGCTACCGCCAGAGCAGGACGACGAAGGCGCCTACGAGATCTCGTAGGCGCCTTCGCGCGTTCCCGGTCGCCGGGTGTTCGTGTGCCTCGGCGATAACGGCTGTACCCGGCGGGGCCGGGCCGGTATCTTCGCGCGGTGCGCGGGGCCCCGCGTGCACGGAATCCAGGGGGAGTCCCATGACCGACATCCAGCGGGCGGCCCTGCTGTCACTGCTGCTCAGCGGGATCGCGACCCTCACGCCGCTGGTCGGCGCGATCGTGGCCGCCGTGTTCGTCCGCCGCAGGGGGCGCAACGCTCGTCTGGCGTTGGCCGGTTGCCTGGTCATGCTGGCCGGGCCGATCGTGTCCTTCCTCGGCATGGCGCTGGGTCTCGACGCCCTCATGCGGGCCTTCGGGCCCCTGATGGCCCAGAACGTGCTCTCCGTGTTCGTCGCCCCGTTCCAGCTGGTCGGGTTCGGACTCGTGCTCGCCGGGGCGCTGACCGCGCCCGCACGGCCCTCGACGCCCTTCGGCGGACCGCCGGTCACCCTCGACACCGACCTGCGGGATCGGCCGATGACGTCCCGTTGAGCCCGGGGGAGGTCACCGAGCGGTCCTGGTCGGGGCCGAGGTGAGGCGGTGGGTGGGGTGGCCGGCGGAGGCGGCGGCGGCTTCGCTGTTGGGGCGCAGGGCGAGCCAGTCGCCGGCGTAGTCGATGCGGCGCAGGGGGCGGGAGAGGAAGGCGGGGCGCAGCCGGACGGCGGCGGGGGTGACTTCGGGCAGGCCGTGGGGGTAGCGGCGGACGTGGGCGCCGCACAGCGCGGTGCGCAGGCCGGGGAGGAAGCGGTCGGCCTCGGTGGTGGCGAGCGCGGTGATCTCGGCGTCCGAGGTGGTGGCGGGGTCGAGCAGGCCGGGGACGGCCCAGGGGGCGAGCAGCAGGCTGACCAGGCCTCGGCCGGGCGGGACCCGGCCGGGGGCCTTGAGGTGGTCGAGGATCGCGCCGGCCAGCACGCGGCTCTCGCTGCCGGGCACGATCAGGCCGTAGCTGGGGCTGCGGGTGGGTGAGGGCAGCGCGCGGTCGAGGCGGCAGATCACCTTGATCATCGGGGTGTAGCCGCTGGCGGCGAGGAAGGGACGCTCGTCGGCGGGCAGGCCGGGGTGCAGGGCCAGGGCCTGCGGGGCGGGCAGGGCGAGGACGGCCTGGCGGGCGGTGAGCTCGCGGCCGTCGGCGAAGCACAGCCGCACCGCGCCGGGGTGCTCGGTGAGCTGGGCCAGCGGCGAGCCGGTGGCGACGTGCAGGCGGGCGGCGAGGGCGCGGGTGAGGGTGTCCATGCCGTCCCGGAAGGTCATCCAGCGGGCCGCGACTCCGCCGACGGCGGCCAGCATGGCGGCCATCGGTCCGATCGCCGAGCGTTCCGAGTGCCAGCCGAAGAAGCAGCCGGAGAGCGGTTGCAGGAGTGCGTCGTGCACGTCGCGGTGGTAGCGGTCGGCGACCTGGCGGATCGTGAGCTCGCCGAAGGGGGTGGCCTCCGGACGGTCGAGGTCCATCGGGCGGGCCAGGGTGGCGCCGAAGCGCAGCCAGTCCAGTCGGCCGCGCGCGGACATCCCGGCGCCGGTGAGCAGGCCGGCGGGATGGCCGAGCCGGGCGTGCGCGCGGCCCCGGCGCCACAGGGCGAGCGAGTGGTCGATCGGCAGCACCTCGGCGGGGGTCAGACCGACCGAGCGGATCAGCTGCCAGGTGGCGGGGTAGCCGCGGGCGGCGATGGTCTCGGCGCCCTCGTCGATCCGGTAGCCGTCGTCCACGGTGGAGGCCATCCGCCCGCCGACCCGGTCCGCGGCCTCGAAGACCTGGACGGAGCGGCCGGCCCGGACCAGCCGGTGGGCGGTGGCCAGTCCCGCGAGGCCGGCGCCGATGACGGCCACGTCGAGGTCCGGGCGGCCGCCACCCGGCCCCCGCGGCGGGCTCGCCACGCCGGGCGCCGAGCCCGGCCGCGCCGCGCCCGGCGCCGTCACGTCCACCGTCCGGTGCCGAAGGCCGCTGCTCCCGCCAGGTAGCGCTGGCGCAGCTCCTGGCGGCGGACCTTGCCGGTGCCGGTGCGCGGCACCGCGTCCCAGCCGAGCAGCAACGGTTCGGCCAGCACCGGCAGATCGCGCACCGCGCGGCGCCACTGCTCGGGGTCCAGCCCGCCCCCGCGGGTGACCAGCACCGGCAGCGGCGGGCGTTCGCGGCCCGCGTCCAGCACCACGGCCTCCTCGACCTCGGGCAGCCGGTCGTGCAGGACGTCCTCCAGCTCCACGCAGCTCAGCCCGGGGATCATGTCCACCTCGCGGTCCAGCAGCCGCAGCCGGCCCGAGCGGGTGCGCACCCCGATGTCGCCGGTGTTGAACCAGCGGCCCGCGGACTTGTCCGCCCAGCGCTGCTGTTCGCCCGCGTAGCCCACGCACAGGCCCGGGGTGCGGGCCAGGACGACGCCCGGCTCGCCGCGCCGCACCGGGCGCCCGGTGGCGGGGTCGACCACCCGCAGGCCGATCCGGCCGGGCACCGGGCGGCCCAGGTCGCGGGTGGTGGGGTGGCGCAGCTCGCGGGCGGCCACCGAACGGCGGGTCAGGAAGCGGAAGGTGAGCGGTCCGGTCTCGGTCTGGCCCCACCCCTGCATCCAGATCGGGGCGCGCCGCCGGGAGGCGGCCAGGAAGGCGCGCACGGTGGGCGGGTGCATGGCGTCGAAGGTGTTGATGTAGAGCCGCATGTCGCGAAAGGGGCTGTCCGGCTCGGCGGCCAGGTGTTGCCAGCGCACGTAGGTGGCCGGCAGTGCCTCCAGGACGGTCGGCCGGTGGGCGCGCAACAGCCGGGCGGCGCCTGCCGGTTCGGGATCGGCGAGGATCGTTAGGGTGCGCGGGCGGGCCCAGAGCGCGGAGATCGTCCAGGAGACCGCCCGTCCGTGCGAGAAGGCGATGGCACTGGCGACGGTGTCCTCGGGGCGCACCGAGAGCACCGGCCAGCGGTGCGCCTCGAAGGAGGTGAGCTTGCGGATCAGGGTGGTGGTGGAGTGGATGACCAGCTTGGGCAGGCCGGTGGTCCCCGAGGTGTGGTTGATCACCAACGGCTCGTCGTCGGGCCGCCGGTGGATCGGCGGGACGGCGCCGCCGCGCAGCGTCGCACCGTCGATGGCACCCGGCGCCGGGCCGTCCAGGCAGAGCGTGCGCACCCGTGGGGGGACCCCGCCGAGCGCCAGGGTGTAGCGGTCGGAGACCAGCAGCGCGGGGTCGAGGCGGGCCAGCAGCACGGCCAGCGCCTCGGGCGTCAGGTGGTCGGAGAGCAGGGCGGGTACCGCGCCGATCCGGGCGGCGGCCGCGGCCAGCAGCGCGTAGTCCCAGTGGTTGCGCTTGTGGACCGCGACCCGGTGTCCGGGGCGGATCCCGGCGGCGGTCAGGACCCCCGACATCTCCCGTACCAGCTCCGCGAGTTGGGGAATGGTCCAGCTGGTACCGCGCTCCGGCTCGAGGTCGAGGGGGCGACTGAGCCGCACCACGGTGGGCGAACCGCGCTCGGCCAGCGTCTCCAGCAGTGGGCCCAGGTCCAGTGGCCGCGGGCCGGGCAACAGCCTCACAGCGCACCGCCGTTCAGCAGGCAGGCGGCCACCAGCAGGGCGCAGCAGACCCGGTGGGTGTGGATGCCGAGCCGACGGGCCCGCAGGATCTCGCCGGCCACCAGCCCGAGGGTGAACTGCCCGGCCCGCAGGGCGATCACGGGCACGGTCAGGGCGGCGAACCACCAGGGCGCGACCCCCAGCACCGAGGGCAGCACCAGCAGGGACGCCTCCAGCAGCGAGAGCCCGGCGACGAAGGCCGCGTTGCCGCGCGCGGAGGCCAGCACGGCGACCGTGCGGGGGCCGCCCACCCGCGCGGTCGCCCGCGATGTCGTTGACGTTGGAGTACACGCCGAAGAGCAGCGGGCCCAGGCCGAAGAGCAGGGCCAGCACCAGCGCGAAGCCGCTCGCCCGGCCGGTGACCAGGCCGTAGGGGGCGAGCACGAATACCCAGCCGTAGCCGGCGAGCAGGAACTCCTGCCAGCCGCGGTAGCTCAGCCGCAGCCACCAGGAGTACTGGAAGCCGGCGAAGGCGCAGGCCGCCGTCAGGGCCAGGGCCCACCAGGGGCGGGCCGGCGCCAGCAGCACGGCCGAGCCCCAGCACAGGAGTTGGACGGCGACGGCGGACCAGGCGAACCGGATCGCCTGCCGCTCACCGAGCGCGCCGGCGAGCAACGGCTTGCGGGCCAGGCGCCGCGCGGGGGCGTCGGGACCGTAGTTGGCCGCGTCGCTGCCGTCGCGGTGGCCGGTGACGTCGTCGAAGGCGCACAGCCCGGCGAACATCGCGACCCCGCCGAGCAGGAAGAGGCCCAGCACGGCGTACCCGGCGGCGCCGAGGGTGCCGGCGCCCGGCAGCAGCATGGCGAGCAGCAGCGGGGTGGCGAGGTAGTAGTCGTAGATGTCCAGCTTGGCGAGGCGGACGTAGACCTGCCAGGTGGCGGCCGCGGCAGGTCGCGCGAGACGCTCGGGCCGGGCGATAACGGCGGTGGTGTCCAAGGGGGTTCGGGTTCCTCTCCGCGCGCCCCGGGTGCGTGCGCCCGGGACGCGGTGCGGTGTGCTGCGTGCGGTGGTTCGGGTGGGCTCAGTGCGGCCGGCGGGCCTGGACCGAGTAGAAGACGGCCGAGGCGGCGCTGAAGCGCGCGTCCCGCATCACCGCGCGCACCTCCACCAGGTCCTGCTCGCTCAGCCCGGCCGCCAGCAGTCGCTCGCGCAGGCTGTGGGTGTGGCTCACCAGGAGCTCCAGCCCCGGGTGACCGGCCCGCCACAGGGTGATCCGCGGCTGCGGGTCGACCTCGGTGAAACCCGCCGCCACCAGCTCGGCCGGGCACTCGCGCCCCCAGACCACCCGGGCGCCACTGGCCTCCAGCGCCCGCTGCTTGGCGGCCAGGAACCGCTCGTAGAGGCGGGCCGAGTCCTCGTCCGGCGCCGTGAGCACCGGGCCGTAGCTGACGTCGAACTCGTCGACCTGCAGCACGCCGCCGGGCCGCAGCGCACCGCGCAGCTTCGCCAGCACCGCCGCGCGCCGCGGCAGGTGCTGGAGCACCAGCCGGACGTGCACCAGGTCGAACCGGCCCTCGGGAAGCGGGTCGTGGACGATGTCGTGACGCTCGACGCGCATCCCCGGGCGGGCCGGCACCCGGTGCGGGACGAGGTCGGTGGCGAGCACCGAGCCGGTCGGGGCGACCCGGTCGGCCAGCCAGTGCGCCACGCTGCCGTTGCCCGCGCCGATCTCCAGGCAGTGCCAGCCGGCCCGCAGTCCGGTGGCGGCCAACCGCTCGGTGGTGAAGGGGTCGTAGGCGGCGCGGAGCCAGTCGAGCTGGGCGGCCGCGTGGTCGGCGTGGCCGTCGAAGGGGTAGCCCGGACCGGGGGCGGCGGTGGCGAGCACCTGGCTCATGGAGCTCCTCGGGAATGCGGGTGACACGCGGCGGGGAGCCGCCGACGGATCGGCGGCTCCCCGGGACGGCGCGTCCGGATCAGTTGAACTGCAGGTCGTAGACGCCGGGCGACTTGGCGGTGAACTCGGCCTCGCCGGTGACGCCCTCGTACGCCTTGGTGCCGCCGTTGATCACGCCCTGGAAGACGTTCGGGTAGTTGCTGGCGGCGTTCGGGATCGGGAAGACCACGTTGAAGGAGACCTGGCTACCGTCGTTGAAGACGATCTCGCCCGCGCAGAAGGCGGTGGTGCTGGTCGGGCTGATCGAGTCCTTGTCGCACAGGTCGTAGGCGGTGCCGATGACGTTGCCGCCGCCGTCCTTGACCCGCGCGTTGCCACCGAACGCCACGCCCACGGTGTTGGCGACCGCCTGCTCGTCGTTGGTGCCGCTGAAGTCGAGCGTCACGTTCGGCACGTTGGCGTTGCGGTGCGCGCTGGTGTTGGACGCCATCGCGGGCACGCTCACGCCGGCGGCCCCGCCGGCGAGCAGGCAGACGGCGGCGATGACGACGGAACGCTTGGGCGTGAAACGCATGGACTTCTCCTTGGACATGTCGAGCCCGGTGCCCGACTGCGGCGCCAGTGGATCACACGGAGCGCATACGTAGTCACTCTACGTGTCGCGGCGGGTCGCCCGCGCACCCTCCCCCGAAGATCACCGGGAGCCCTTGTCCGCCAAGAGATCTTGGTCCACCGCCCGCCCGCCGCAACCCCGTTCGGGGGGTCACGGAGATCACCCGGACGGGCAAGGATCTTCACTCGGCCGGACCAGCCGACCGTCCGCCACCGCCCGGCCGGACACTTCGACGTCCGGTGCGGCGATAGGTCGGATCATCGTCAACTGGCCTCAGGCGGAGCCGAACTCGGTGACCGCGTCGGCGATCCGCTCGACCTGCCGGTCACTCAGGTGCGGGTAGACCGGGATCGACAGCGCCCGCTCGGCCGCACGGTCGGCGGCCGGCCAGCTGTCACCCGGCCGGGCGAAGGGGCGGAACGCCTCCTGCCGGGGCAACGCCTGCGGGTAGTAGGCGTGCGAGGCGATGCCGCGGGCGGCCAGGTGGTCACGCAGCGCGTCGCGCCGGTCGGCGAGCAGCGTGTACACGTAGTAGCAGCGGCCCTCCCGGCCCGGCGGTGGGGCGAGCACGCCGTGCTGGGCCAGCGGGGCGAACCGCTCGCCGTAGTAGTCCGCGATCCGCGCCCGCCGCTCCAGCCGGGCCGGCAGCCCGGGCAGCCGGTGCAGCTGGAAGGCGGCCTGCAGCTCGTCGAAGCGACTGTTCCAGCCGATCCGGTGGTGCCGGAAGCGCTCCCTGCCGTCCTGCCCGTGGTTGCGCAACATCCGTACCGTGCGGCCGATCTCGGCGTCCCGGGTGACCACCGCGCCGCCCTCCCCGGGCATCCCGAAGGTCTTCACCTGGACGAAGGAGTACACCCCCGCCTCGCCCCAGAGCCCGGCCGGCCGCCCCGCCAGCACGCCGCCCTGGGCCACCGCCGAGTCCTCCACCAGCCGCAGCCCGTACCGCTCGGCCAGCGCGGCCAGCGCCGGCAGGTCGGCCATCACCGAGAACATGTGCGCGGGCATCAGCGCCCTGGTGCGCTCGGTGATCAGCCGCTCCACGGCCCGCGGGTCCACCACCATGGTCCACGGGTCGATGTCGGCGAAGACCGGCCGCGCGCCCAGGGCCAGCACGCTGGAGGCCAGCGGCGCGCAGCCGAAGGCCGGCACCACCACCTCGTCGCCCGGGCCGATCTCCATGGCGGCCAGCACCAGGGTCAGCGCGGTCGTGCCGCTGCCACAGGCGACCACGTCGGCCGCGCCCAGCTGCTCGCACAACTCCCGCTCCAGGCGGGCGGTCTGCTCGCCCAGGATGAACCGCTGGGAGGCGGCCGTACCGGTCTCCCGGAGCAGTCGCAGCAGCACCTGCCGGTCGTCCTCGAAGAGGTCGGGCGGGAAGAACGGGATGTCGGTCAGCTCGGTGGTGTTCATGCACCCTCTCCAGTCGAGGATCCGGCGGCGGATGCGGCGCCAGATCCGGCGGCGGACCCGGTGTGGAAGTCGCGGATCAGCGCGCAGACGCCGTCGAGCTCCGCCAGGCTCAGCTCCGGGTACAGCGGCAGCGCCAGGGTCCGCTGGCAGGCCGCCTCGGCCACCGGGAAGTCGCCCACCCGGTGCCCGAGTTCGGCGAAGCACGGCTGCAGGTGCAGCGGCGAGGGGTAGTAGGTCTCGGTCTCCACCCCGTGCCGGGCCAGGTGGGCGGCCAGCTCGTCGCGGCGCTCGGTCTCGATCAGGTAGACGTAGAAGACCTGGCCCTCGACCCCGCCCACCGGCGGGCGGCGCAGCACGCCGGGCAGGTCGGCCAGGCGCTCCTCGTAGCCGGCCGCCAGCTCGGCCCGGCGGGCGATGTCAGCGTCCAGCCGGGTGAGCTTGGCGAGCAGCACGGCGGCCTGCAGGTCGTCCATCTTGCTGTTGAAGCCGGCCACCGTGGTGGCGGTGTTGATCGCCGGGAAGTCGGCGATGGTCCGCCCGAACCGCCCGTGGTGGCGCAACGCGTCGACGGCCGCGGCGATCCCGTCGTCGTCGGTCAGCACCGCGCCGGCGTCGCCGATCGCGCCGAGCGTCTTGGTGGGGAAGAACGAGAGCACCCCGCCCGCGCCCAGGAGCCCGGCGTGCACGCCGCCGCTGCGCATGCCGATCGCCTCCGCGCTGTCCTCCAGCACGGTCAGGCCGTGGCGGGCGGCGACGGCGCCGATGGCCGCCATGTCGGCGAGCCGGCAGAACAGGTGGGCGGGCATGACGAAGCGAGTGCGCGGGGTGAGGACGGCCTCCAGGGCGGCCGGGTCCAGCGCGTAGGTCACCGGGTCGACGTCGGCGAAGACCGGACGTCCGCCGGCCAGCACCACCGAGGTCGCCGAGGCGGCGAAGCTGAACGCCGGCACCACCACCTCGTCACCCGGCCGCAGTCCGGCCGCGCGCAGCAGCAGGACCAGGGCGTCGGTCCCGCTGTTGACGCCGATCACGTGCCGGGCGCCGGTGTACCGGGCGAGCTCGCGCTCCAGCTCCGCGACCTTGTGGCCGTGCGAGAACTTGCCGTCGTCCAGCACCTCTTCGGCGTGCCGTTCGATCAGCGGCCAGAGGTCCTCGAAGGTCCTGGCCTGGGTGAAGAAGGGCACCGGTCGGTGTGCGGCGCTCTGGCGCGGCACGGCGGCGGTCGGGGTGACGGGGCTGTCCAACGCTCCCCCTCGGGAGGACGGGGCGGGCCACGGAGATCCGGCTGATCTCGGCTCGGGGGGACCGAGGGTACGTCGGCCGACAAGTCGCATACCGTCGAAAGAGTGCTGATTGTGCATAATCCACTCGTTCGTGAAGGAACACCCCAAAGCGAATTGACTTGCCGTCACCATGATCGGCACGCTGACGCCGACCCCCCGAGGAAAGGCACCGAGCGATGTTCCGCACGCTTGTCGTCGGGCTCGGCCGCGCCGGCGCCGGGCTGCACCTGCCCGTCCTGCTGCGACTGCGCCGCGAGTCGGGCCACCTGTTCGCCGGCGCGCCCCTGCTGGCTGTCGACCCGCGGGCGAGCGCCGCGCCCGAGTTCCCCGAGGTCCGCCTGGTGGCCTCGCCGGCCGCCGCCCGGCAGGTGCTCGACCCGGCCCGCACCGTGGTGCACCTGTGCACCCCGCCGCGACGCCGGGCGGAACTGGTGGCCGAGCTGGCAGAGTTGGGATTTCGCCGACTGATCATCGAGAAGCCGCTGACCGCGCACCCGGCCGATCTGACGGCCCTGGCCGAGCTGGTGCACGGCCGGCGGCTGGAGGTCTCGGTGGTCGCGCCCTGGCTGGCCAGCTCGCTGACCGACCGGCTGGCCCGCCTGGTGCACGACGGCGAGCTCGGCGAACTGCGCCGGATCACCGTGCGCCAGCACAAGCCGCGCTTCCGCCGCTCGCTGCTCACCGATGGCCACCCCACCGCCTTCGACGTCGAGATCCCGCACTCGCTGGGGGTGGCCCTGCGGCTGGCCGGCGACGCGGAGGTGGTCCAGGCCGGCTCCCGGGACCTGCGGGTGGGCGAGCGGCTGCGCCCGGCGCTGGGCGGCGCCCGGCTGGTGCTCGCCCACCACGGCGGGGTGCGGACCGAGATCGTCTCCGACCTGACCTCGCCGGTGCGCGAACGCCGGATCACGCTGCGCTTCACGCACGGCACCGCGGTCGGCCACTTCCCCGGCAGCGCGGACGACGAGTACGCCCAACTGCGGCTCTCCGGACGGCGGGTGGAGAGCCGCGAGGTCTTCCCGGACGACTCGCTCGGCAACTACCTGCGGCAGACCTACGCCCGCTTCCTGGCCGGACCGGTCCCACCCTCGGCCGGGTTCGACACGCACGTGCGGGCCGTGCGACTGCTGGGCGACGCCAAGCGGCTCAGCGGCACCGATCTCCTCCTCCATGAACCAGAGTCGAGGCAAAGGGAGTTGTCCCATGTCCACTGAGCTGTCCAGCTCGCACCCGCACGCCCCGCCGGCCGCCGGCGCCCCCACCGACAGCAGCACCGGCACCGGCAGCGCCGCACAGCCGCCACCCGGCCCCCTGGGCGCCGGACGGATCAGCTACTGCGGCGTGGCCGACGAGGCCGCCGCCGACCTGGCCGGCCAGCTCGCCGCCGTCCGCGAACTCGGCTGGCAACAGATCGAGTTGAGGACCATTGACGGCATCCCGCTGGACCTGTTGCCGGGGCCGGCGTTCGCCCGCGCCGCCGCCCGGATCACCGAGGCCGGACTCACCGTCCCGGTGGTGGCCTCCCGGATCGGCGGCTGGGCGCGGCCGATCAGCTGCGACCTGGACCAGGAGCTGGCCGAGCTCGAGGTGCTGGCCGAGCGCTGCGCGGTGCTGGGCGCCGACCGGGTGCGGATCATGTCCTACCCCAACGACGGCCTGCCGGAGCTGGAGTGGGAGCGCGAGGTGCTGCGCCGGATCCGGGTGCTGGCCCGCCGCGCGGCCGACCTGGGCCTGGTCCTGCTGCACGAGAACTGCTCCGGCTGGGCGGGCCGGGACGCCACCCGGGCGCTGCGCCTGCTGGAGGCGGCCGGGACCGACTCCTTCGGCCTGCTCTTCGACACCGGCAACGGCGCGGCGCACGGCTACCGCCCGCTGGCCCTGCTGCGCACCCTGGCCCCGTACGTGCGCCACGTGCAGGTCAAGGACGCGGCCAGCGGCCCCGAGGCGCCCGAGTACCGCCTGCCCGGCGAGGGCGAGATGGCGGTGGCGGACTGCCTGCGGCTGCTGCTGGGGGCCGGCTACCGCGGCAGCTGGTCGATCGAACCGCACCTGGCGGTCCGCCCGCACGAGCACTACCGCGCCGAACCCGCCCACTGCCGCGCCACGTTCGCCGCCTGCGGCCAGGCCCTGCGCCGGCTGGCCGAGGAGTTGGCCGCGCAGGACGGCGCCGACTGGCAACCCACCGTGGCCGGACTGGAGTTCGTGCCGTGCTGAGCGCGGGCGACCACCGGCTGCTGCTCGAACTCATGGAGTTGCCGACCGCCGGCCCGCTGGAGGCGCCCGGCGCGGCCCCGCAGCTCTGGCAGGCCCAACAGGCCTACGCCCAGGCCGCCGCGGCCCTCGGCTTCGAGGTGCTGCGCCACCGCGCCCCCGAGCAGTCCTGGACCGAGCGCCCGGACGTACCGCTGCTGGTGCGCGAAGCCGCCGCCGCCTCACCGGAGTTCCTCGCCTGCCAGCCGAGCCTGCTGCTGCGCCTGGGCGGCGCCGCCGCGCGCCGGCGGACGGTGATGTTCAACGTCCACCTGGACACCGTGGCCGGCCGGCAGCCGATCAGCCACCGGGACGGGGTCTTCCACGGCCGCGGCGCGGTGGACGCCAAGGGCCCGGCGGTCGCGCTGCTGGCCGGTCTGCGCGCGGCGCTCGCCGAACAGCCGGGCCTGGAACGGCGGATCAGCATCCTGGTGCAGGCGGTGGCCGGCGAGGAGGGCGGTGCGCTCGGCACCATCGGCACCCGCCCGCTGGTGGCCGCCGGGCACTACGGCCGGCTCAACGTGTTCTGCGAACCCACCGGCAACCGCGCGCTGGCCCGCTCCACCGCCGCGATGACCGCCCGGATCAAGGTCACCGGCCAGGACGCGGTGGACGACCGTCCGGCGGCCGGCCACAACGCCACGGTGCTGCTCGGCTTCCTGGCCCAGCACCTGGCGGCCAACGTCACCCCCGGTGCCGGGCAGCTCTGCGTGGCCGGCCTGCACACCGGGCGACTGCACAACCGGGTGTACGGCCAGGGCGAGTTGCTGCTGAACCTGGCCTACCCCGACCCGGCCACCGCCGAGCGCCTGGAGGCCGCGGTGGCGAGCGGGGTCGCCGACGCCCTGCGGGCCTTCGCCGACCGGTTCGCGGCCAACCCGCTGCTGGCGCGCACCGCGGTCGACGCCGTGCGGATCACCCGGCTGGAGTGGCTCAAGCGCGGCCTGCCCGCGCTGGTCGCCCCCACCGCCGACGACGGCTGGCTGCCCGGCCTGCTGGCGGCCGCCGGCGTGCCCGGCTGTCCCCCGCAGGAGCCGGCCTTCACCTGCGACGCGATCTGGCTGGCCGGACTCGCCGACGCCGCCACCGTGGTGCTGGGCCCCGGCACCCTGGACGGCAACAACGCCCACGCCGAGGGCGAGTTCGTCCGCGAGTCGGAGCTGGCCGGCTTCGCCCGCACCGTCGCCGACCTGCTCGCCGCCTTCGACGCCGACCTCCGGCGGTCGCGGAGCACCGAACCCGAACAGCACCCGCACGGCAGAGCGCACGGCACCGCCCAGCACCGGCAGAGCGCCGCGCCGACCCCGCTCCCCCGCCCCGCCACCGCCGAGGAGGACCGCCCCGCATGCCGCAGCTGATGCCCGACCTGGCCGCACCGCTCACCCCCACCGATCCCTTCGCACCCGCGGAGCCGCCCGCAGCGCCGACCGCACAGCCGAACGCACAGGCCCGCACCGCGCCCCCCGCAGCGCCGGCCGCCGAGCAGGCCGCCGAGCAGGCCGCCGCCCTGCCCCACCCCAGCGCCGCCGAGGGCGACGGCGCCCGCCTCGACCCCGCCGAGGACAGCGGCGGGGAGAGCGGCGCACCGGACGCCCACAGCACCGCCCCCGCCGTGCTGATCCGCTACGCCGAACTGCTCCGCTTCACCACCGAGGTCTTCACCGCCCGCGGCCTGCCCGCCGCCCGGGCCGCCACCGCCGCCGCGGCCCTGTGCTACGGCGACCTGACCGGTCTGACCTCGCACGGCCTGGTCAACCTCACCCGGCTCTACCTGCCGCTGCTCGACGAGGGCCGGGCCGACCCGCTGGCCGAGCCCGAGACGCTGGCCGACCGGGGCGCCGCCGTCCTGCGCGACGACCGCCGGGCCCTGGGCCTGTGGGCGGCGCCCGACGCGATGGACCTGGCCATCGAGCGGGCCGGGACCTACGGCATCGGGCTGGTCTCGGTGCGCGGCGCGACCCACCTGGGCTGCGCCGGCTTCCACACCCTGCGGGCCGCCCGCCGGGGCGTGATCGGCGTGCTGGCCGCCAACTGCGGCCGGCAGCGGATCGCCCGGCCACCGGGCGGGCGGCTGGCGATGCTGGGCACCAACCCGCTGAGCGTGGCCGCCCCGGCCGGGGCGCACCCGCCGTTCGTACTGGACATGAGCACCACCGCGGTGCCGACCGGCCGGATCCGGGCCGCCGCCCGGGCCGGCCAGCGGGTGCCGGCCGGCTGGCTGGCCGCGGCCGACGGCAGCCCGGTGACCGACCCGGCCGCCTTCGACCGGGGCGAGGCGCACCTGCTCTGGCTGGGCTCGGGCCCGCAGACCGGCTCCTACAAGGGGTACGGCCTGGGCCTGGTGGTGGAGGTGCTGGGCGCGCTGCTGGCCGGCGCGGGCCTGGGCCCGGACCGGGCGGCGCTGGACGGTGACGGCGGGCCCGGCGGGCGCGACGACGACATCGGCTACCTGGCGCTGGCGATCGCCCCGGGCGCGCTGCGCGACGGCGCCGACTTCGAGCGGGACGCCGGCGGGCTCTTCGGCGCCCTGCTGGACTGCCCGCCGGTCGATCCGGCCCGCCCGGTCGGCTACCCGGGCCGGCCGGAGGCCGAGCGGGCCGAGCGGCAACTGCGCGAGGGGGTCCGCCTGGCCCCGGCCCGCTTCCAGGAGCTGACCGACCTGGCCGCCGCCACCGGACTCACCGCGCCCCGCCCGATCGGCGGCCGGCCGTGAACGCCCCGCAGCGGCTCACCGCCGCCGCCACCGCCACCGCCCCGCGACGGCTCGCGGTGGTCGGCCTGGGCGTCATCTCGCGCTTCTACCTGGCCGCCATCGAGCAGGACCCCACGCTGCGGCTGGCCGCCGTCTGCGACCTGACCGAGGCCGGGCTGGCCCCGCACCGCGCGGCCGGCGTGCCCGGCTACCGCGACCACCGGGCGCTGCTGGCCGCCCACCGGGACCTGGCCGGGGTGATCGTCACCGTCCCCAACGACGCGCACGCGCCGGTCTGCCGCGACCTGCTGACGGCCGGCCTGCCGGTCTGCGTGGAGAAGCCGCTGGCCACCGACCCGGCCGAGGCCCGGGCGCTGACCGTGCTGGCGGCCGAGCGCGGGGTGCCGCTCTTCACCGCCTTCCACCGGCGGTACAACACGCCGGTGCTCGACCTGGCGGCGGCCTGCGCGCGGGCCGGCTCGCCGGTCGAGCGGGTGGTGGTGCGCTACTTCGAGATGATCGAGGAGCACGTCGGCGGCGACCGCTGGTACCTGGACCCGGAGCGGTGCGGCGGCGGCTGCGTGGCCGACAACGGGCCGAACGCCTTCGACCTGGTCCGCCTGCTGCTGGGCGAGGACGAGCTGGCGGTGGCCGCGGTGCGGATCGACCGCGACCGCGCCGGCCTGGACCGGCAGGCGGTGATCGAGCTGGCCCCGGCCGCGAACGGTCCACGGCCGAGCGGCCCGCGGCCCGGCGCCACCTCCGCCCGCCCGGCCGCCGCCGCCCGGCGGGCCCGGGTCGAGCTGGACTGGTCGTACCCGGGCGAGCTGAAGGACGTCGAGGTGACGCTGGCCGACGGCCGGGTGCTGCACGCCGACATGCTGGCCGGCAGCGAGGGCTTCAAGGCCTCGCTCTGGCACGAGTACCGGGGCATCCTGGCCGCCTTCGGCGCCGCGCTGGACGATCCCGGCGCCCACCGGGACGGCGGCCTGGCCGCCCTCGACCTGGTCGCGGCCGCCTACCGGGCCGAGCGTTCGCCCGCCGTCCCGCGCAGCCTGCCGCGCCCCGCCGCCATCCCTGCCACCCCCCTGGCCGCGCCCGCCCCCCAGGGCACGCCCACGATCCTGACGGAGGCCCGATGACCCGCACGACCAGCCGACCGGCCCACCTGCCGCCGGCCCGCTCCACACCGGACGGGTGGCCCGACGGTGAGCGGCAGGGCGGTGAGCGGCAGGACGGCGCCAAGCGCGCGGTGGCCGGTGAGCTGGTGAAGGTCCTGCTCCACCGCCGGGAGGACCGCGGCATGACGGTGGAGCCCTACCGGAGCCGCTGCGTGCGGGCCGGCGAGCTGCACGAACTGGTCAGCACCGACGTGGACGACGCCACCGCGGGCACCCGGGTGGACCGGGTGGGCTTCCTCGGGTTCACCGAGATCTCGCGCGCGGGGGTGATCGACTCGGGCGACACGGTCTGGATCGGCGGGCGGCCCGTCGGCACCGTCCTGGGCTTCGACGCCTGCCACTTCCCGAACCACTACAACATCCTGATCAGCACGGGAGAGCCGGTGACCGGGGAGGAGCTGGGGCTGGTGCCCGAGACGGAGGTGCGCTTCATCGCGCGCGGCTGACGGCGCGCCGGCCCGGATGGACCGGACCGGGGGGAGGAGGGCGGGGAACAGGAGTGGGGGGAGCGGCCCCGGGGGGACCGGGCCGCTCCCCCTGGCGGAGTCCCACAACCGGTGCCGCGTCGGGGGGAAGCGCGGCGCCCGGTCCCACAGCGGGGAGCTCCGGACCCACGTACCGGGGATTCCTGCCAGGTCCCCGGTACGTCCTCCATCCTGCCGCCCGCGCCACCGGCGGACATCCGCACAAGGACCCCGCTGTGCGGGACCTTCGTCCTGGCGGGTGAACGTGTTGCACACCTGCGCTAGGCCGTCCGGTGGATAAGCTGCGCCCTGGTACACGTGCTCGGGTGACCGAGGCGCGTGCGATGGAGGGTACGAGCGGGGCGCGGCGTCGGAAACAGGGGCGGTTCGATGGCACAGGCAAGGAAGATCGGCATGTACCTCCTGCTGATATTCGTGGTGTACACGATCATCCATTCGCCCGCACGCGCGGCCGAACTGGTCCAATCGGGGTTCGTCGGGATCTCGGACGCGGCCAAGTCGATCGGCGCGTTCATGACCGGCCTGATCAAATAGCCCCCCCTCGTACCGAGCGCCCCACCCGTCACGGCCGATGCGCCGCGCGCCCGCGACCGCGCATTGGACACCCCGCGGGTGGCACCACCCGCCGGGTTACCGTGTCCGGGTCCAGCACCCTCCGCGCCGCTAGGAGTTCTCCCGTGATCCGCCACCTCGTCCTGTTCAAGCTCAACGACGGCATCGCCAAGGACGACGAGCGCGCGCTCGCCGCCGCGCGGGGCTTCGAGGGTCTCGACCAGCAGATCCCCGAGCTGCTGGAGTGGCAGCACGGCTGGAACGTCAGCCCGCGCGACGTCGCCTACGACTTCGCGATCAACAGCCTGGTCGCCGACCAGGCGGCGCTGCAGGCGTACGCCACCCATCCGGCGCACGTGAAGGTCGCCCAGCAGTGGCGGGAGATCGCCACGTTGGTGGTCGCCGACTTCGAGGTCTGATTCCGACCGACTCCATCGATCGCACCCGCACGACCCAACGGCCCCCCGCCTCCCGTCACCTCCCCAGGAGGGCGACCGGAGACCGGGGGGCCGCGGCGTGCCCGGCGGCGGGGGCCGACCGGCCCTCACCCGCACCCCCGCCCCCACCAACACGCCTCCACCGGGTGCTTGAACGAACAGTGCCCGGCTTGTGATGCTATGACCGATTTCGCCGGGCAGGACAAGGTGGTGAACCGAGGGAGGGTGACGCGTCCGTGCGGATCCAGGACGATACGCCGGACACCGGCACGGGCAGTGCCCGCGCCAGGAGCGAGGGTCTCGCGGGCACCGTGCCCGCGCCCGACCGCGCCGACGACCCCCCGGAGCCGGTCCGGCCCCAGGGCGCACCCCCCCGGCCGGCCGGGGAGCCGGTGGACGAACTGCCCGAGGAACTCCCCGAGGAGCTGGCCGGGCGACCCATCGACGTGCGCACCCTGACCCGGGTGCTCTTCGAACGGCTGGCCGAACTCCCCGCCCAGGCACCCGAGCGCGAGCAGGTCCGGGCGGCCCTGATCGAGGTCAACATCCCCCTGGTGCGCTACGCCGCCACCCGCTTCCGCAGCCGCAACGAGCCGATGGAGGACGTCGTCCAGGTCGGCACGATCGGCCTGATCAACGCCATCGACCGGTTCGACCCGGGCCGCGGCGTGCAGTTCCCCACCTACGCGCTGCCGACCATCCTGGGGGAGATCAAGCGCTACTTCCGGGACAACGTGCGCACCATGCACGTGCCGCGCCGCCTCCAGGAGCTCTGGGTCCAGGTCAGCGGCGCGATGGAGGAGCTGACGGTCACCCACGGCCGCACCCCCAAGGTGCCGGAGATCGCCGCCAACCTGCGGATCCCCGAGGAGGACGTGCGGGCCTGCCTGGACGCCGGCCGGGCCTACAACGCCGCCTCGCTGGAGGCCGCCCAGGAGCACGAGGGCGGGCTGGCCCTGCTGGACCGGCTCGGCTACGAGGACTCCGCGCTGACCGACGTCGAGCACCGCGACATGGTCCGCCACCTGCTGGTCCAGCTGCCCGAGCGGGAGCGACGGATCGTCATGCTGCGGTTCTTCGCCAACCTGACCCAGTCCCAGATCAGCAACGAGCTGGGGATGTCCCAGATGCACGTCTCGCGGCTGCTGTCGCGGATCCTGACCCGGCTGCGGACCGGCAACTCCTGGGAGGAGTGAGCGATGGGCGGGTCGCTGCGCGTTACTGCCGAGTGACATCTTGCGACGTTCGGGTTTGCCGGGGACCGTGTTCCGGTAAGCAAGCGGTGGGGGCCGCCGATCATTCGGCGGATACCGGGGAACCACCGAGGGGCGGCTCCCGTTGGACGAGTCACGAGGGGGTGGGTGCATGTCCGCAGAGCTGGGCAGCGCAGAGATCCACGGCAGCACGGCGGTGGCCGAGCACGCTCCTGAGCGTCCGTCGTCCGCGCCGCCGACGCAGGCCCCGCCCGCCGCGGTCGCGATCCCGGCCCCGGCCACCACCCCGGACGCCCCGGTGGCGCCCGCACCGCCCGTCGGCCCCACCGCGGGGGCGGCCTCCTCGATCGGCCCCGGCCTGGACACCCGCACGCTCTCGCGCGCGCTCTTCCGCCGGCTGGCCACGCTGACGGCCGGCAGCGCCGAACACAGCTACGTGCGGGACACCCTGATCGAGCTCAACCTGCCGCTGGTGCGCTACGCCTCGGCCCGCTTCCGCAGCCGCAACGAGCCGATGGAGGACATCGTCCAGGTCGGCACGATCGGCCTGATCAAGGCGATCGACCGGTTCGACCCGGAGCGCGGGGTGGAGTTCCCGACCTTCGCGATGCCCACCGTGGTCGGCGAGATCAAGCGCTTCTTCCGCGACACCAGCTGGTCGGTGCGGGTGCCGCGCCGCCTGCAGGAGCTGCGGCTGGCGCTCACCAAGGCCGGTGACGAGCTCTCCCAGCGCCTGGACCGCTCGCCGACCGTGGCCGAGCTCGCCGTCTGCCTCGGCGTCAGCGAGGAGGACGTGGTCGAGGGGCTGGCGGTCGGCAACGCCTACACGGCCAGCTCGCTGGACTCCAGCCCCGGCGAGGAGGACGGCGACGGCCCGCTGGCCGAGCGCCTGGGCTACGAGGACCTCGCCCTGGAGGGGGTCGAGTACCGCGAGTCGCTCAAGCCGCTGCTGGCCCGGCTGCCGGCCCGCGAGCGCCGGATCATCATGCTGCGGTTCTTCGGCAACCTGACGCAGTCGCAGATCGGCGAGGAGATCGGCATCTCCCAGATGCACGTCTCGCGGCTGCTGACCAAGACCCTCACCCAGCTGCGCGAGGGCCTGACCAGCGAGTCCTGACCGGCCGGTCGGGGGCCTGCCGTGGCCCCCAACCGCGGCCGGCCCGGTCAGTCCGCCAGCAGGTTCCTGCGCAGCCCCGCCAGCACGAGGTCGTCCAACCCCAGGCCCTCGCGCCAGAACGCCCCCAAGTCCGGCCAGCCGGCCTCGACCTCGGCGAAGGCCGTCTCCAGGTAGCCGCGCTCGGCCCGGAAGAGCGGCAGCAGCAGCCGGGGCTCCCGCATCAGGCCGCGGGTGGCGAAGCTCTCCACGACCTGCTCGACGATCGCGCCGGAGCGCTCGTTGGTCAGCAGGTAGTCCTCGAAGACCGTCTCCCGGTCCACGCCCAGCGCGGTGAGCAGCAGCGCGGCGGTCCAGCCGGTGCGGTCCTTGCCCGCCGTGCAGTGGAAGAGCACCGGCGGCCCGTCGGGCGCGGCCAGCAGCCGCAGCACGGCCGCGAAGCGCTCGCGGGCCACCGGGTCGGTGACGAACCAGCGGTACAGGCCGGTCATCATCGCCGCCGCCCGGCCCTCGCCGAGCAGGGCCCGCTGCTTGTCCGGATCGCGGTCGGCGAGCGCCTCGCGCAGCGCCACGTAGATGTCGAAGTCGGCCGCGAAGACGGGCAGGTGGTGCAGGGTGACGCCGTCCGGCCCGACGGCCGGCAGCACCATCGGCTCGGCGGTGAGCTCGGTCGCCGAGACGTCCGCCACCGGCAGGCCGGGGACCCGGTCGGGGCCGGCCTCGCGGACCTCCTCCAGGCTGCGCAGGTCGACCACGTGGCGCAGGCCCAGCGCCGCGAGCAGCTCCAGGTCGCCCTCCCCGAGCCGGTTCAGGCCGTCGCTGCGCAGGGCGACGCCGCCGCGCACCACCCGCCCGTCGGCGGTGAGGTAGCCGCCGAGGTCGCGGGCGTTGACCGCGCCCGACAGGCCGAGACTGCGGGCGGCCGGCTCCGCGTCGGCCATGATGGGCTGCTCGGTCACGTGGACTCCTCCTGGATGCGCGGGCGGGGACCCGACCAGGGTACGAACTCGACCCGCCCGAGGGCAGCCGGGGCGGGGGTGCACACGACATATTCCGACAGGTGAGACGTCTTCATAAAGCAAGAGTTGTCATGATCCGAACTGGATTATGTTTCCTTAAGAGCTCCTTAACGACCAGGTCGTGGTCAACATGGCGCACAAGTGAACGTCTATGACAGATTCGCTGCACTCTCACCCATTCGGGGGTACGAGCAGCTAGTTCTGCACCACCATGGTCCGCAGAACACCGCGCGGAGGACCGCGCGGTACGGGGGAATACGCACATCTGAGGTGGACTAGCGGGGGCTGTCCACTCTCCTCAAGGGGAGGAACACCGAACTATGGGTCGAGCGACCCGTCGTGCTGCCGCCTGCGCGGCAGCCGGTCTGCTTGCCGCAGGGCTGCAGACCACCACCGCCCTCGCCGCGGCGCCGCAGAACCGGATCGACCTCACCGTGCTCGTGGTGGACGACGGTGGCCCCGCCACCG
>NZ_BAAALF010000083.1:0-20226 GCF_039528135.1 Kitasatospora nipponensis
GGCCGCGGTGCGGGCCGCGGCGCGCGCCCCGGCGGGGGAGGTCCGCGGGGGCGAGGGCGGCGCGGTGGCGGTGGACGCCGGGCGTCGGCGCTTCCTGCTGGGCGCCGGCGAGGTGGCCGCGGCGCTGACCCTGGCGGCCTGCTCCTCCAGCGCCTCCCCCGGCAAGGGCGCCGCGCCCTCGACCCCCGCGGTCCCCTCCGGCGGCGCGTCGGGCGCCTCGGCGGGCAGCTCGGCCGGTGGCGGGCAGTACACCGGTGACCTGAAGGTCGTGGCGCTGGCCGTCGCGCTGGAGAACCAGGCCGTGGGCGCCTACCAGGCGGCCCTGGACGCGGCCAAGGCCGGCAAGCTCGGCACGGTGCCCCCGGCGGTGGCCACCTTCGTGACCACCGCGATGGGCCAACACGCCGACCACGCCAAGGCCTGGAACGCCGTGCTGACCGGCGCCGGCAAGCCGGCCATCATGGACGTGCCGCTCTCCAACCAGCCCGCCACGCTGGCCGCGCTCGCACAGGCCGCCACCGTCGGTGACGTCGCCCGGCTCGCCCTGATGCTGGAGGACCAGGCCGCCCAGACCTACCTGTTCGCGACCTACAACGTCACCAGCCCCGCCGGCATCGCCACCGCCGCCTCGATCGCCCCCGTCGAGGCCATGCACGCCGCCATCCTCCACTACGTCCTGGGCCAGTACCCGGTCCCCGACGACTTCCTGCCCGTCGACAAGGCCGCCAGTCCCACCCTGCTGACCGTCTGAGCGGCGCGTTCGACCCGGTGCGGGCCCGGGTGGGCGACGGGCGCGCCTGCGGCGCCGGGCGGCGAGGGGTGGTGCGGGCTTCGGGTGGAGCGGTGGGAGGCACTATCCTCTGGACTCATGTCGAACCCCGATGGGCTGCTCGTCGACATCGCCGCGACGGTGGAGTCCGAGCACAGCAATCAGATGCCTCTCACCGTGGTCGTCCCGGGGGCGGTCATCACCGGCCGGCTCGCACCGGAGAGCCTGTGGCGGGAACGGGTCGCCGAGGTCCTGGAGGCCTCGGAGCACCTGAAACCGTTCGCGGCGCTCTTCGCGGCCCCCGGGGCCGGCGACCACCCGACGACGGCCCCCGACCCCGGGCCGGCCACCCGGCCCACCCACCTGCACCTGCACGTCGCCCGGATCCTGCAGGGCAGTTTCGGCCTGCCGCACACCGGCGGCATGTACCGCATCGCCATCGCCGACGTCAGCAGCTGGACCGTCGGGGACCTCAGCTACTCCGACCAGTGACCCGCTCACGGTGCGGACCCGACGGCCCGCGGCGTCACGCCGCGAGCGAGACGCGCCCCGACCCGCCGCCGCGCGGGCCCGAACCGCCGCGACCGGCGTAGGGGCGGCGGTTGCGGTTGCGCGAGGCCGAGGGGCTGCGGCGCGGGCGCTCCACCACCGGGTCGGCCACCACGACGGCCACCCCGGTGGGCACCCGCGCACCGGTGATGCGCGCGAGCTCCTCGTCCGTGGAGCGCACCGAGACCGAGTTGGGGGTCAGCTCGGCGGCGGCCATCATGCGGGCCATCTCACGGCGCTGGTTGGGCAGCACCAGGGTGACCACGGTGCCGGACTCGCCGGCCCGGGCGGTGCGCCCGCCGCGGTGCAGGTAGTCCTTGTGGTCGCTCGGCGGGTCGATGTTGACGACCAGGTCCAGCCCGTCGATGTGGATCCCGCGGGCCGCGACGTTGGTCGCGATCAGCGCGGTCACCTGTCCCTGGCGGAACTGCTCCAGGGTGCGGGTGCGCTGCGGCTGCGACTTGCCGCCGTGCAGCGCCGCCGCCTTGACGCCGTTGGCGAGCAGGTCCGCCACCAGGCGGTCCGCGCCGTGCTTGGTGTCGGTGAACATGATCACGCCGCCGTCGCGGGAGGCGATGTGGGCGATCGTCGCGTTCTTGTCGTGGTTCTGCACGTGCAGCAGGTGGTGCTCCATCGTGCTGACGGTGGCGGCCGTCGGGTCCACCGAGTGCACCACCGGGTCGCTCAGGAAGCGGCGCACCAGGCGGTCGACGTTGCGGTCCAGCGTCGCGGAGAAGAGCATCGTCTGCCCGCCCTCGGCGACCTGCTCCAGCAGCTCGGTGACCTGCGGCATGAAGCCCATGTCGGCCATCTGGTCGGCCTCGTCGAGCACGGTGACGTCGACGCCGTCCAGTTGGCAGTCGCCGCGCTGGATCAGGTCGCGCAGCCGGCCGGGGGTGGCGACCACGACCTCCGCCCCGCGGTTGAGCGCCACCGCCTGGCGGCCGATCGACATCCCGCCGACCACGGTCGCCAGCCGCAGCCGCACCGAGTGGGCGTAGGGGGTCAGCGCGTCGGTCACCTGCTGCGCCAGCTCCCGGGTGGGCACCAGCACCAGTGCCAGCGGCCGGCGCGGCTCGGCCCGGCGGCCGGCGGTACGGGCCAGCAGGGCCAGGCCGAAGGCGATGGTCTTGCCCGAGCCGGTGCGGCCGCGGCCCAGCACGTCACGGCCGGCCAGCGTGTTGGGCAGCGTCGCGGCCTGGATCGGGAACGGCGCGGTCACGCCCTGCCGGCCCAGCGTCGCGAGCAGCGCGGCGGGCATGTCGAGCTCGGCGAACGACTCGACCGCCGGCAGCGCCGGGGTCACGGTCACCGGCAGGGCGAACTCACCCTGGACCGACGAGCGCTGGCGACCACCCGAGCCGAACGAGCGCTGCCCGCCGGAGGGGCGCGAGCCGTAGCCCGAACCACCCGAACGGGAGCCGTAGTTCGAGCCTCCGGAGCGCGAGCCGTAGCCCGAGCCCGAACCGGAGCCCGAACCGCCCGAGCGGGAGCTGTACTCGGACCCGCCGGAGCGCGAGCCGGAACCGGCCCCGCCCGAACGGGAGCCGTAACCCGAACCGCCCGAACCGCCGGAGCGGGAGCCGGCGCCGGAGCGGGAGTTGGCGTTCTGGTAGGACGAACGACTGGATCGGTTCATGCGGAGGAGCCTTCCTCGGAGCGGCGCGTCACGAGGCAGGTTCCGCGGCGCAAGGCAGCGCGGAAATCGCACGAACGAGCCAGAAGTGTGAAGAGCGGGGCGTGGACGGAAGAACCGTGCGGCACGTCACCGGAGTCGGCACTCACCGGATGGAGTGCCGGACGTCTCGAACCGTGGGGACCCACGGCGGGGAGCCGATCCGGGCGCGGCGCGCTGCGTCTCGCGCCCGGACGGCCGCCGGTGGCACGACCCGCGGGCCCTGGGGACCACGGGGCCGGAGCCGGTCCCGGCGGAAATGCCGAGGGGCCCGCACCGTGCGTGTACGCGGTGCGGGCCCCTGCTGCGTGGCAGGTGCCTTCGCAGGTCAAACTAGAGCGGACGAATGTTCTCGGCCTGCGGGCCCTTCTGGCCCTGCGTGACGTCGAACTCGACCTTCTGGCCCTCGAGCAGCTCGCGGAAGCCGTTGGCGTTGATGTTCGAGTAGTGGGCGAAGACGTCCGGGCCGCCACCCTCCTGCTCGATGAAGCCGAAGCCCTTTTCCGCGTTGAACCACTTCACAGTGCCATTAGCCATAGAAAAATCTCCTTCAAGGGGCTGACCGGCGCCCGCCGTGTGCGGGGCCGCGTCGCCGCGATGATGACCCACCCGGAAAGACCGGGGAAACAGAAAATGCGCCTGCGTCAGAACCAGCAGGCGCACACAAAAGTTCATGGGAACCACAACTGCAACTACGACGACTGTAGCAGGCCGCCGGCCCCGGTGGGAGGTGCGGCGTCCGCGGCCCGCTCCCGCGGCGGCCGCGGCACCGCGGCGGCAGGGCGTGGCCCGGGCGCGGTCGACCGGGCGCGGCGGGGCCGGCGGAGGCGCTCGGGGCGCGGGGCGCGTGCGGTCGGCGGTGGCGCAGGTCGGGTCGGGCTCGGCGGGGCCGGTCGAATTCCCGGCGCGCGTCGCCGTCCATCAGCGGCTATGCGTCCGGCGCATAGACGGTCCGGGGACGACGCTTCCCACCCACTTCCACGGAAATCTAGGATCGGCCCGCGGCGCGAAACGCATTGTATGACGGTCTGAGCGGCGCGCCGCCTTTTCTCGGAGGACCAGTCGCGATCGACCGAAAGGCTCGCCTGCTATGTCCACGGCCATCTCCCGCCGCCGGGTCCACCGGCGCGCGAACCCCGCCGAGCTCAACGCCCACGAGGCCCGGGTCGCCAGGTTGGTGGCCTCGGGCGCGTCGAACCGGTGCGTGGGGGAAATCCTCGGTGTGTCCACCAGAGCGGTCGAACACCACCTGACCCGGGTCTACCGGAAGCTGTGGATTTCCGGGCGCGATCAACTCCGATTCGCACTGGAGGACGAAATGGGGTCGGGCGTTCCGGATAACGCCGACGATTCGACCGGAGTCGAATCATTTCGACCCTAGGGTCGGGGCATGTCTACCGGACAGCAGGAATCCACCGGCACGCAGCCGGTGATCGGACGGCAGGCCGCCGGCGCGGCGGCCGCAGCAGTGGTCATGCGGCCGGGTGTGACGCTGATGGCCACCTGCCTGGGGTTGTTCCTCGGGCAGGTGGACACCACCGCGATCAACCTCGCGCTGCCGGCCATCCGGCACGACCTGGCGGGCGACCTCGGGAGCATGCAGTGGGTGGTGGACGCCTACAACGTGACGTTCGCCGCGCTGCTGCTGACCGGGGGCACCCTCGGGGACCGCTTCGGACGGCGCCGGCTCTTCCGGTGCGGGGTGACGGTCTTCGTGCTGGGCTCGCTGCTCTGCGCGGTGGCGGGCGACCTGCCGCTGCTGCTGGGCGGTCGGGTGCTGCAGGGCATGGGCTCGGGGATGATGCTGCCGCAGAGCCTGGCGATCCTGGCCACCGCCTTCCCCGGGCGGCGCGAGCGCAACAGGGCGATGGCCGCCTGGTCGATCGTGGCCGGCACCGGCCTGGCCGCGGGACCCACGCTGGGCGGGCTGGTGGTCCAGACGCTGGGGTGGAGCTTCATCTTCTGGGTCAACATCCCGCTGGGCCTGGCCGCCCTCCTGCTGACCTTCCGGCACGTGCCGGAGTCGCGGAACCCGCAGGCCCGCACGCTCGACCTGCCGGGGCAGCTGCTGGCGGCCGTCACGCTCGGGACGCTGACCTTCCTCGCCGTCGACGGCCACCACCTCGGCTGGACGTCGGCCACCACGCTGGGCTGCGCCGCCCTCTGCGCGGCGGGGCTGGCGGGCTTCCTGTGGGCGGAGCGCCGGCATCCCAGTCCGATGCTGCCGCTCTCCCTGCTGCGGCGCGGCCAGTTACCGGTGGCCAGCATCGTGGCGATGTGCATGACCTTCGGGATGTACGGGCTGTTCATGCTGATCAGCCTGGCGTTCCAGCAGGAGCGCGGGACCTCCGCGCTGATGGCGGGCGTCGAGATGCTGCCCCTGCCCGTCGTCTTCACCCTGCTGTCCCCGACCGTGGGACGACTGGTGACCCGGCACGGTCCACGCCTGCCGATGACGGCGGGGATGACGCTGATGGGGTCGGGGCTGCTGATCTACGCGCTGGCCGGGCCGGATGCCGACCTCGCCGTCACCGAGCTCGCCTTCGTGGTCGTGGGCATCGGGCTGGCGCTCAACACCGGACCGGTGGTCGGGGTCGCGGTCTCGGCCGTGGCACCCGAGTACGCCGGGCTCGCCTCGGGCATCGCCAACCTCTCCCGGATGTTCGGCGCCACCCTCGGGGTGGCGGTGCAGGGGACCGTGCTCGCCGTGGTGGGCCGCGGCGCGAGCCACGGGCCGCAGTTCGTCAGCGGGCTGCGCGCGGCGATCCTCGTGGGGTGCGCGGTGGAGTTCCTCGGGGCGCTGGTGGCCTTCTGGGGCGTGGCGCGGGTGCGAACCCGCTGAGGAGACATCCGGAGCAGAGAGATCCATGGAAGACAGTCCGCTGAAGACAGTCCGACTAAGGATGACCGCAATGATCACGTGTTGCATCCAGTACACCCTCGACCCGCACCAGCTGGACGCGTTCGAGAAGTACGCGGCCGCCTGGCCCTCGATCATCGAGCGCAACGGCGGCGACCTCGTCGGGTACTACCTCCCCAAGGAGGGTGCCAACGACTTCGCGCTGGCACTGATCAACTTCGCCAACCTGGCCGAGTACGAGAAGTACCGCGCCCGGCTGGCCGAGGACCCGGACGCCCAGGCGAACCTGGCGCACGCGCGCCGCACCCGCTGCATCCTGGCCGAGCGGCGGAGCTTCCTGCGCCTGGTCTGAGCGACTCGCGCGGAAAACGCCGAGGGGTACCGCACCACGAACATCGCGCTGAATTTCTCTTCGCGGATCGGGCACCGCGACATCGAGAGGACACTCATGCAGGTCAAGCAGGCGACCCTGCGCAACCCGGTGGGACGGGCCAGACACCTCAAGATCGCGATCATCATGGGCAGCGACGTCACCTCCCACCTCATCGTCAACCGGCTGCTCGGTGTGCTGCAGGCGGCGAACGTCTCCTTCGTGCTCTGCCTCACCCGCAGCAGGGCGAGCGCCCGGCGACCACTCGCCCTGCGCCAGCTCTTCTTCGTCGAACACACGCTCCTCCAGGACCACGCCTACCCCTACATCGACGCCTACGCCGACCCGGCCGCCGGCCGGCTCAACACCCCGGACGGCTGGAAGCGGCTGCGGCTGCCGAACGTCGAGGTGCGGCAGGTGGAGGACGTCAACGCGCCGGAGTTCGTCAGCGGCCTGCGCACCGCCGGCATCGACCTGGCCGTCTCGGTGCGCTGCTACCAGAAGTTCCAGCCGCCGATCCTCCAGGCGCTCGGCGGGCCGGACTCCGGCTCACTCTTCGTCAACCTGCACCCCGGGCTGCTTCCCGAGTACCGCGGCGTCAACACCTTCCTGCGCTCCATGCAGGAAGGCGCCCCGGAGGCCGGCTTCACCCTGCACCACCTCGAACCGGACTGGGACACCGGGCCGGTGATCGGGCAGGCCCGCTTCCCGCTGAGCTACGCCCGCTCGGTGCACGAGAACATGCTGGCCCACGTGACCGACGCGGCGAGTCTGATCCTGCGGCTGGTGCTCCGGCTCGCCGGCGGTCACGACGTGCCGGCCCGCAGCCAGGACCACAGCGCGGCACGGTACTTCAGCCATCCGACCGAGGGCGAGCTGGAGGAGCTGCGCGATCGCGGGATAGCGGTCTTCCGGGCCTCCAGCGTGGTCGACGCGCTGACCGACGCGTTCTTCGGCGCGCTGCCGGACGCCGCCGGCCTGCGCGCGGTGCTCACCGCCGCGCTGGCGGAGGCGGGCATCCCCTACGACCACCCGCGTGGGCCGCGCGCTCCGGCGGTGCTGGTCGGCGAGCATTGAGTTCCACCCGGTCGCCGACCGCTCACCCGGTCAGCGACCGACCACACGGCAGGAAGAGGGACCATGCGGGATCTGGACGCCGGTGCCACCGGACTCCTGGGCGACGCCGAAATCTCCGAGATCGGCTCGCTGTTGGCCGACCGGGCGCGCTGCCGGGTGCTGATGGCCCTCAACGACGGGCGCGCGCTGCCCGCCAGCGTGCTGGCCGACGAGGCCGGCATCACCCGCTCCACCGCCAGCAGCCACCTGGGCAAGCTGGCGGACGCGGGACTGCTGCGGGTGGAGACCCACGGCCGGCACCGCTACTACCGGCTCGCCGGGCCGCAGGTGGGCGAGTTGCTGGAGACGCTGATCCGGATGGCACCGGCCCGTCCGGTCCGCTCGCTGCGCGACGGCAACCGCGCCGCCCGGCTGCGCCAGGCGCGCACCTGCTACGACCACCTGGCCGGCCGGCTGGGGGTCGAGATCATGGCCGGCCTGATCGGGCAGGGCCATCTGGAGGGCGGCGACGGGGTCTTCCACCCGGAGCAGGCCGAGCACGACCAGGTCCGCGGCTACGGCAGCGACCTGGAGTACACCCTGACGCCGTCCGGTGAGGCCTTCCTGGCCGATCTGGGCGTGCAGATGGCCGGGGGGAAGCGGCGGTTCATCCGCTACTGCGTCGACTGGAGCGAGCAACGCCACCACCTGGCCGGTGCGTTGGGCCGCGGGCTGCTGGAGCGCTTCCTGGCGGCCCAGTGGGTCTTCCGGCAGGAGCGGGGGCGGATGCTGCGGGTCACCGACCAGGGCCGCGACGTCCTTCTCGAACGGTTTCACCTCACCTGGCAGTAAAGGAGCACCTGGGACCATGAGCGACACGGCACCCGCCACCACGGCGGTCCTCCCCGACAGCGGCCGACCGCCGGAGGTGGCGGCCTTCCTCGACCTGCTGGACACCGCCCGCCCCGACGCGCTGACCGCCTGCCCCGGGCGGACCGTCCACCTGATCACCGCGCACATCATCGGCAACTACGCCGAGATCACCCGGCACGTCGACGCCTACCTCAAGGGCGATCCGCTCGCCCGCACCCGCACCTTCGACGAGCGCGAGCCGGAGTTCCGCAGACTTCCCGCCACCGCCCTGATGGCGGCGATCGCCGAGGGCGAGCAGCGGATGCGCCGCAGCCTCGGGGAGCTCCTCGACAAGGAGGAGGATCCGGTGCTGCGCTGGACCGGCCGCCAGGTGCACGCCGCGGGGTTCCTCAAGCACAGCCGCAGCGAGTGCGCGGTGCACCGCTGGGACATCGGCGGCGACGACGCGCTCGGCGACCGGTTGCTCTCCCAGCAGGAACTCCTCGAACACGTGGTCTCGTTCATCGGACCGCTGCCGATGACCGCCCGCGGGATGGCCACCGGCGCGGGCACCGGCCGCCCCTTCCAGGCGCGGCTGCGCTCGCCGGGGCAGCCGGACCTGGTGGTCCGGGTCCACGACGGCCCGCAGTTCGCGCTGGCCGAGCCCGAGGGCGAGGCACTGATCGAAGGCGACGCGGCCGCGCGGCTGCTCTTCCTGTGGGGGCGGCGCGCCACGCCGTTCCACCGGCTGACCTGCCGGGGATCCGCGGAGGAGCTGTCCCGGCTGCAGTGGCTGCTCTCCGGGTACTGAGGTGGACGCGTTGCGCGCCATGGCGCGGCACTTCCAGGGCCTCCACCAGGCACCGGGGATCCTGGTCCTGGCCAACGTCTGGGACGTGGGCAGCGCCGTCCTGGTCTCCCGGCTGCCGGGCGTCCGGGCGCTGGCCACCACCAGCGCCGGCATGGCCGCGGTGCACGGGCTGGCGGACGGCGAGCGGCTCAGTGTCGACCAACTGCTGGCGACACTCGCGGTGCTGACCCGTTCGGTGGACCTTCCCGTCAGTGTCGACCTCGAGTCGGGCTACGGCCAGCACGCCCGCGACGTGGCCGACACGGTGGCCTCGGTCATCGAGCTCGGTGCGGTCGGGGTGAACCTGGAGGACGGTCTGCCGGACGAGGCGGGGCTGTCCCCTCTGACCGTCCACGCCGAGCGCATCGCGGCGGCGCGGGCCGCCGCGGACCAGGCGGGCGTGCCGATCGTGGTCAACGCCCGCACCGACACCTACTGGAAGGGCGGCGGACCGGCCGAGCGGCGGTTCTTGGACACGGTGCGGCGGCTGAGTGCCTACCAGGAGGCGGGTGCGGACTGCGTCTTCGTGCCCGGCTTCCCGCCGATCGGCCTCAAGGCCGAGCAACAGCGAAGGATGATCGGCGAGTTGGTCGCCGCCACCGACGGCGTCCCGGTCAACCTGCTGCTGCGGCCGGACCTTCTGCCCATCGCCGAGCTGAGCCGGCTGGGCGTGCGACGGGTCTCGGTCGGCTCGGCCGTCTACCGGCTGGCGATGGCGTCGGTGCGCGAGGCCGTCACCGCGCTGCTCTCCTCCGGGCAGCCGGCCGTGCTCGGCGCCGCGGAGCAACTGTCCTACCGCGACCTGGCCGCCGCCCTGGCGGGCCCGGGCGCGGACCTGACCACCCACGAGGGATGAGGTACTTCCGATGCTGTGGTACTGCGCCTACCGAGCCCGCCCGCAGATACGCACGACCGACCTCGCCCGGCGGTTCCTGCGCCGGCACGACGCGGGGAGCAACCAGCCCTCGCAGTTGCGGGGCTGGTTCGTCTTCCCGAGCGGATCCGCCGGTTTCGTGCTGATCGAGGTGGACACGCCCAGGGAACTGGCCACACTCCTCGACCCCTACGCCAGGATCGTGGAATGGCAGGTCGAGGCACTGACCGAAATGAACTACAACCAGGTGCTCGAGGAATTGCGCCGGGCCGCGCGCAGGGCAGCGGAATTGGACCTGGCGGCCGGAGTCGCGCCCGCGGAAGTGGCCGGCCTGGTCCGTCACGGCGGATAGGCGTAGGCCGGACACTCCGCGGATCGGGCGGCCCGCACGAAGGCTCCCACCAGGGGGTGGCTGCCCTGCCGGGGATAGGCGAGACGGACCGGTACCAACGGCGCGCCGCGCAGCGGGATGAATCGCACCGCGGGGTGGGCGACCCGGTGCACGGCGATTCCGGGCACCACCCCGATTCCCCGCCCCGCGGCCACCGTCTCCAGCCACTCGTCGAAGTTCTTGCACACGCTGGAGGCGGTGGGCCGGGAATGCTCCGGCCACTGGTCGGGATGCGTGGTGCCGCTGACCACGTTGACCACCAGTGGGTGGTGCACCAACTCCGGCCAGGCGATGCTCGGCTGGCCGGCGAGCGGCGAGAGGTGGCTGACCGCGACCACCCGGCGCTCGTAGAAGAGCAGCACGCTCTCCAGACCGGGCGGCGCGTTGCCGCGCACCACGGCCACGTCGACCAGGCCGCGGTCCACCCCGGCCAACGCCTCGTCGTGGCGGATGAGTTCGATGCGTCCCTCGGTGGCCGCCTCGAAGAGCGTGAGGGCCTCCTGGGCCCAGAGGTCGGGCAGCAGCCAGGCGAAACCCAGGCGCAGCGGCTGAATACCCCCGTGGAACTGGAGGGCGGAATGGAGATCCTGCAACAGCCGGTCCAGCGTGGCCTTGAGGTGCTCGCCCTCCACGGTCAGCGTGACGCCCCGGGTGGTTCGACTGAGTAATCGGGCACCGACGCTCTTCTCCAGGGCGTCCACCGCCCGGGAGAGACTCGACTGGCTGACGCAGAGTCGCTGGGCGGCCCGGGTGAAGGAGAGTTCCTCGGCGACCGCGACGAAACCGCGTAAATGTCTGAACTCAATTTTGCCGGCGGCGAGCGCGGCATGGGATTTCACGGGATAACTCCCCCCAGGGGGTTCACGGTCTGCTTCGTCCCGCGCGTAAGCGGCCCTCGGACGGCTCTATCTGCGACCGTAACATGGGCGGCACGCTCGAACAACAGACCACAGGCGGGCGTTGCGAAAGCCCAACTGCGTTAACATTTGCGGAACTTCGTATTCCCATCGACCGTATGCCGCGCTGCGTGTACCCGGGGTGGTCCCCATGCGTACCAAAGGCCAAGAGCCGGCGTCCAACCGGGTCTTCCCGAACTCGGGCGGCCTGCTGCCCGAGCGCGATCTCGTCGTGCGGGAGGGTGACGAGGAACCGCTCTACCACCAGATCTACACCCAACTGCGGCATCTGATCGTCCGCAGCGGCCGGTTGCCGCCGGGTACCCGACTGCCGTCCTCCCGCGTCCTGGCCGGCGCGCTCGGCGTCTCACGGAACACCGTACTGCTCGCCTACCAGCGGCTGCAGGAGGACGGGCACGTGCAGGGCCGGGCGGGCGGTGGCACGTTGGTCAGCGGGCCGCCCGCCCGGGCCACGCCCGCCGGCCTGACGCCGGGCGGCGCCACCCCGGGCGCCGGCACGGTCGGCGGCGCTACGGCCGGTGGCGGCGCGGTGATCAGGCGGCCCGTCCGCTCCCAGCGACGTTCCCCCGCAGCCGCGTTCCCGCTCGACGTGCCGCCGCTCGACCTCTTCCCCGTGCAGCTGTGGACGACCCTGACGAGCCGTCGGCTGCGACTGTCGGGCGAGCGCCTGCTGCTCGGCACCGACCGGCTGGGGCTGCCGGCCCTGCGGGTCGCGATCGCCGCCTTCCTCGGCGTGACCCGGGGCATCGCGTGCGCGCCCGAGCAGGTCGTGGTCACCCGTGGCATCGAGGCCGGGCTCGAACTGGTGGCCCGCAGCGTGCTGGACGCGGGCGATCCGGTCTGGTGCGAGGACCCGGGGGACCCGCGACTGCGCGAACTGCTCTCCTGGCACGGCGCCAAGCCCTGCGCCGTGCCGGTCGACGGCGCCGGGCTGGACATCGCCGCCGGGGTGCGGCAGGCCCCGCACGCACGCCTGGCGGTGCTCTCCGCCGCTCACCAACTGCCGCTCGGCGCCGAGCTGTCGGCCGCCCGCCGCGCGGCGCTGCTGCGGCACGCGGACCGGCAGGGCATGTGGATCGTGGACGTCGAACGGGACGGCCCGTTCCTGGGACCCCGAGCCGCCCGGCCGCTGTGGAGCGAGGACACCGGCGGCCGGGTGATCCAGCTGGGCGGCTTCAACTCCCTGCTGTTCCCGCAGATCCAGTGCGGTTTCTGCGTGCTGCCACCCGAACTCCTGGACCGGGTGGACCGGGTGGCCGGCGGCACCGACAGCGGCGCCTCCGCGATCACCCAGGCGGCCCTCGCGGACTTCCTGGACCACCACCGGTTCGCCGCCTTCCTGCACCGCGGCGCCCAGGCGTGCGCCGGCCGGCGCCTGGCCCTGCTCGACACCCTACGCCAACTCGGCTTGGATGAGCACGATGTGATGGGCCATCAGCAGGGTGGGAGCTTTCTCTCGGTGCTGCTGCCCGGCGCCGGAGCCGCCCACCCCGGGCTGCGCGACCCGAGCCGGCCCTGGCCTCCCCGGCCGACCCGGGTTCCTCCTACGGCCGGCGGGCCGGCAACGGCCGCCGGGCACCCGTTGGCGGCGCCGGCCCGGCTGGGGCGGTACGCCTTCCGACGACCCGAGTTGGACGGCTTCGTGCTGGGCTACGCCTCACTGCGCGAGGAGCAGGTGCCCGGCGCCGTCCGCGCCTGGGCACCGCTGCTCGCCGCCGGCTCCCGAGTGCCCGGCCGCCTCGCCGGCTGACCCCACCCACTCCCCCACCCCCGGCCCGCCCGCAGCCAACTCGCCGCACGCGTCTCCGACTTGGCTCCGAAGCCAGGTCCCGGTTGGACCTGTCCGCCCCCGCCGTCAGCACGGACTCTGGGATTGCGCACGGCAACTGGGGTCGGCTTCGGCCGCGACACGGACAGGAAAGGGAGACCCGATGCCTTCGAACTCCTTCTACAGCTTCCCGAGCGAGTACGACGAGGACCTCTACCGGGCCCGGGTGGCCCGGAACCTGGGATGGCTCGGCGACACCGAGGACGAGGCCCGCCGGCGGCAGACCACCCTGCGCGACACCGTGGTCGGGGTGGCCGGCTGCGGCGGGATCGGCGGGTCGATGGTCGACCGGCTGGCCCGCCTGGGCGTGCTGAAGCTGCGCATCGCCGACCTGGACACCTTCGAGTACTCCAACATCAACCGCCAGCTGGGCGCCGGGTTCTCCACCATCGGCAAGAGCAAGGCCGAGGTGGTGGCCGACGAGGTCCACCGGATGGCTCCCGACGTGGCGATCGACGTCTTCACCGCCGGGATCACCGACGAGAGCGCGGACGCGTTTCTGGAGGGCTGCGACTACGTGCTCGACGAGATCGAGCCGTACGAGTTCAAGGCCAGGTACGCCCTGCACCGCGCCTTCCGCCGCTCCGAGACCTGCCGCTTCATGATGACCGCCCACGTGTACGGCAACCGGACCTTCCTGTGGAAGTGGACCCGCGACTCCATGCCGTTGGAGGAGCTGCTCACCGTGCCCGAGGACGCCGAGATGTCCCCCGAGGTCGCCGAGCAGCTGATGAACCGGCTGATCCCCGAGTGGCCGACCTGGCCGGCCAGCAGCATGCAGCGGCACTGGCTGATCGAGAACGCGACCTGCCCGATCATCCCCGGCGCGCCGCCGATGGCCCAGGGGCTGCTGCTGGACCGGCTGATGCTGGAGATCACCGGCATCTCGCAGCTCGGCGACACCCTGGAGTTCCCGGTCTCGCCCGGCTACGCGATGGTGGACTCGCGGACCTGGACGGCGAAGACCGTCTCGGGCAGGTGGTGGTAGATGGCGCGGACACCGGGCGCCGCCGACCGCGGGCCCGGTGGCGCCTTCGCCGGGCGGCACGTGCTGTCGATGCGCCAGTACACCCGGCAGGACCTGGAGTTGCTCTTCCACACCGCCGACCGGATGGCCGCGCTGCTGCGCCGCCGGGCGGTCGGGCGCCCGCTGGACGGCCGGGTGCTGATGACGGCCTTCTTCGAACCCAGCACCCGCACCCGGCTGGTCCACGAGAGCGCCATGCTCCGGCTGGGCGGCGCCGTCTCCGGCTTCGCCGACCCCTCGGTCACCCGCTCCGGCGGGAGCACCAACGAGTCGGACGGCGACATCGTGCGGATGCTCGACAGCTACGCGGACGTCCTGGTGGTGCGCCACCCCAGGACCGGACAACCGGCGGAACTGGCCCGGCAGTTGGGCGAGGCACTGCTGATCAACGCCGGTGACGGCACCGGTGAGCACCCAACCCAGGCGATGGTGGACCTCTACACGCTGCGCCGCCGGTTCGGCTCCGTCGACGGGCTGCGCGTGCTGGTGGTGAACGACCTGCGGATGCGCTGCGTCAACTCGCTGCTGCTGGGGCTGCGGCTCTACGACTGCGAGGTCTTCCTGGACGGCGGTGACCTGCTGGAGCTGCTGCCCAAGGTGGACGTGCTCTACTCCTCCCCCACCGTCTCGGTGCCCCGGGAGGCCGGCCCCGAGCAGCCGCCACGACCGGTGGCGATCGACCGCCGGCTGCTGGAGCGGCACGCCGGAGAACGTCTGGCGGTGCTCCACCCGCTGCCGCGCGGCGGCGAGTTGGCCACCGACGTGGACGACACCCCGTTCAACGCCTACTGGGAGCAGGCGGCCCACGGCGTGGCGGTCCGGATGGCCCTGCTCAAGCTCATGTTCGAGGCCTGAGCGGGCCCCGGAGCGCAGTGAACGACACCCGCACACCCCGTTGCCGCGCCGCCGCCGGGCCGAACCCGGCCGGGCGGCGCGGCAACGGCTCCGATCGCGGCGGCCGGGTTGCCCACGGTTGCCCGGCACTCGAAGAAGTGGAGGTCATCGCAGTGGAATCGAGTAGTTTACGGATCTGCGTCGTCGGTGCCGGGCCGCGCGGACTCTCGGTCCTGGAGCGGATCTGCGCCAACGAGCGCAAGTCCGCCGCGCACTCGGCGGTCGTCGTGCACCTGGTCGATCCCTCGCCGCCCGGGCCCGGCCGGGTCTGGCGCATCGCGCAGTCGACCCGGTTGCTGATGAACACCGTGGCCTCGCAGATCACCGTGTACACCGACGACACGGTGGAGATGGAGGGTCCGGTCGAGACCGGTCCCAGCCTGCACGAGTGGGCGCGCTCGCTGCTCGCGGCCCCCGCGCCGGCGGCCGGCAGCGGGCGCAGCCGGACCGTCCTCGCGGAGCTGGCCGCGCTGGGACCCGACTCGTACCCCTCCCGGTCCCTGTACGGGCACTACCTGACGGACGCCTTCCAGCAGATCGTGGCCGGCGCGCCGCAGCACGTCAGCGTCCGGGTGCACCGCTCGCGGGCGGCCACGCTGGACACCGTGGACGGCGCCCAGCAGCTCGGCCTACAGGACGGCACCCTGCTGACCGGCCTGGACGCGGTGGTGCTGGCCCAGGGCCACGTGCCGGCCCTGCCGACCCGTGCGGAGAGGGAACTGGGCCGCGCCGCCGAGCGGTTGGGTCTGCTGTACGTGCCGCCCGCGAACCCCGCGGACGTGGACCTGTCGGTGATCGCGCCGGGGCAGCCGGTCCTGCTGCGCGGGCTCGGGCTCAACTTCTTCGACCACATGACCCTGCTGACGGTGGGCCGCGGCGGCCGCTTCGAGCCGGGCGAGGAGGGGCTGGTCTACCGGCCCTCCGGCCGCGAACCCGTGCTGTACGCGGGCTCCCGGCGCGGCATCCCGTACCACGCCCGCGGCGAGAACGAGAAGGGTGCCTCCGGCCGGCACCACCCCAGGCTGCTCACCCCGGAGGTGATCGCCCGGCTGCGACAGCGGGCCGAGGACGGCGACCAGGTGAGCTTCGGGGCGGACCTGTGGCCGCTGATCGCCAAGGAGGTGGAGAGCGTCTACTACGGCGCGCTGCTGGCCGCCGACGGGGAGGAGGAGGCGAAGGCGAAACGTTTCTCCCTGCGCTACACCGAGACCCGCACGCTTCGGGAGGAGGCCGCGCTGCTCGCCGAGTTCGGCATCGGGGCCGACCGCCGCTGGGACTGGGATCGGCTCGCGTTCCCCTACCAGGAGCGGGAGTTCGCCGACCGGCGGGCGTTCCACGCGTGGCTGCTCGGGTACCTGGCGCACGACGTGCGCGAGGCGCGGGCCGGCAACGTCAGCGGGCCGCTCAAGGCCGCCGTGGACGTGCTGCGCGACCTGCGCAACGAGATCCGCCTGGTGGTGGACCACGGCGGGCTCGAAGGGGCCTCGCACCGCGACGAGTTGGACGGCTGGTACACCCCGCTCAACGCCTTCCTGTCGATCGGCCCGCCGGCCTCGCGGATCGAGGAGCTGATCGCGCTCATCCGGGCCGGCGTGCTGGAGATCATCGGGCCCGGCACCCGGCTGGGCCTGGACGCCGACCGGGCGACCTTCACGGCGCACTCCCCGCGGGTGGGCGGCCCGCCCGTGACGGCCTCGGTGCTGATCGAGGCCCGGCTGCCGGAGCCGGACCTGCGGCGCACCGCGGATCCGCTGCTGGCCTACCTGCGGGCCACCGGGCAGTGCACCACCTACCGGATCGCGGCCAGCCTGGGGACCAGCCACGAGACCGGCGGGCTCGCGGTCACCGAACGCCCCTACCGGGTGATCGACGCCCAGGGGCTGGCCCACCCGCGGCGGTTCGCGGTCGGCGTGCCGACCGAGACGGTGCACTGGGTGACGGCCGCCGGGATCCGCCCGGGTGTCAACTCGGTCACCCTCGCCGACTCCGACGCGATCGCCCGCGCCCTGCTGGCGCTCACCCCGGTCCCCGGGCCGGTCGAGGCCCCCGAGCGCCGTTGAGCGGATGACGGCCGGGCGGCGCCGGACCGGGCCGTGCCCCGCGGGGGGGGGACGGCCCGGCCCGGCGGTCAGCCCTCGCGGCCGGCCGCCGGGGCCGCCCCCGTAGCGTCCGTCGCCGTCACGTCCGCAGCCGTCGCCGTCGCCGCCAGTCGGGCCAGGGTGGTGCGCATGCCGGCGCGGTTGACCTCGATCCGGCGCTCGGTGCCGGTCCCGGCGAAGAGCAGGCCCAGCACCCGGGCCAGACCGGCACCCCGCCCGGTCCGCAGGTCCTGCCACGACTCGGTGACCCGGGTGCCGGCCCCCTCGGACTCGAAGCGGTAGCGCCAGCGCGCGATGGGCAGGCCGAGGACCCCCACGTCGAACGCGAAGTCACCGGCCTCGCGCGCCGCGACCACCCGGCCGGTGGTGAGCCAGACGAAGGCTCCGCGCCGGTTGAACCCGACGAACCACGAGCCCGGTCGGGCGGGCGCTCCCGGCAGCCAGACCCGGCGGCACTCCGGGCTCCAGCGCCCCATGTTCCGCAGGTCGGCCACCAGGCGGTAGACGTCCGCCGGGGCGGCGTCCACCAGGATGCTCTCCTCCAGTGTGAGCGCCGGTCCCGGTCCGCTCACCGCTCGGTCCGTCACCGGCCCTGCCTCCCGTCGGCGACGGCGGCGTGCGCCTCGGCCAGCAACAGGTAGCCCTGGGCGTTCGCCTTGATGCCGGTGGCCTCCTCCTCGGTGAGCGGTCGCCTCACCCTGGCCGGCACCCCGGCCACCAGCGAACCGGGCGGCACCTCGGTGCCCTGCGTCACCACCGCGCCGGCCGCCACCAGGCTGCCCCGCCCGATCCGAGCACCGTTGAGCACCCGTGCCCCCATCCCGACCAGCGTGTCGTCCTCGACCACGCAGCCGTGCAGCACGGCGTTGTGACCCACCGTGACCCGCTCGCCGACCACCAGCGGGAAGCCCGGGTCGGCGTGCAGGGTGCAGTTGTCCTGGATGTTGGAGTCCGCGCCCACCGCTATCGTCTCGGCGTCGGCGCGCAGCACGGCCTGGTACCAGACGTTGGCCCGCGGCCCCAGCCGGACCGCGCCGACCACCACGGCCGTCGGCGCGACGAACGCGCTCGGATCCACCTCGGGCTCCAGCCCTCCCACGCCGGCGATCAGTGCTTCGGCCATGGCTCACCACTCCCTCTTCGCGCACCGGACGACCCTCGGGTCGAAACGGCCCTCACCCTACCTACCGGTAGCCTCCCCGCGCGTGGGGATCAGGGGTGCGAGACCGCGCCCGAGCGCAGCACCGGGGCGTCCCCCGCGCAGCGGCGGCCCGCACCTGCCGCGGCGGCGGGTGCGGGCCGGTGGGCGGCGGGCGTCAGCTCGTCGCGGGCACCGCCGGCACCGCGGGCTCCGGGGTCGCGCCGAGGGCCGAACGGCGGCGCCGGGCCAGCTGCCCGGACAGCCGGTAGCCGGCGCCCATGACGGCGATCACGGCGATCGTCTCGGCGGTACCCCAGCCCCAGGTGGAGGCGCTGACCTCCTTGGCGGGGAGCTTGGGCAGCTTCTTCGCCGGGATGGGGGTGGCGGACTGCTCGGCCACCTGCGCCTGGTACGCCTGGTTGCGGGCGGATCCGTGCAGGAAGGGGGCGACGAACAGCAGCGCCGTCCCGAGCAGGATCTCGACGGCGACCACCAGCGGGAACCTGCGCAGCAGCACGGTGAGCAGCGGGCGCTGGTCGCCCTCGTCGCGCAGCGCCTCGATCCGCGGGTGCAGCCAGAACTGGTTGAAGGCGCCGAGGAGCAGCAGGCCGCCGAAGATGAGGATCTTCACGCCGAGCACGCGGCCGTACATGGTGCTGGTCAGCTGGCCCAGCCCGTCCACGTGCTCCCAGTACAGGAAGAGGCCGGACAGCGTGATGGCCGCCACGCAGCTCATCGCCGCGACGGAGAAGCGCCGGATGGTGATCGACCAGAAGGCGCGCCGTTCGGCCGCGGGCACCGCGCCGGGCAGCGCGAGCAGCAGCAGCCCCGCCAGGCCGCCGAGCCAGACGGCGCCGCCCAGCAGGTGGAGCATCCAGATCAGCGTCTCGAAGCCGGTGCGCCCCCAGTCCGCGGGCGTCTTGGTGGGGAACCTGGTGGTGCCCAGCGCGACGGCGCCGGCCGCCAGCCCCGCACCCAGCAGCGAGCCGCGCCACCGGCCGGTCGCCACCGGACGCACCGTCATCGGACGCACTGCCAGCGGGGCGAGCAGGGCCGCGCCGACCAGGCAGAGGGTGACCTCCAGTCCGGACAGCCGGCCGGCGTTGCTGCCGTCGTAGAGCGAGTTCCAGGCCGCCGAGTAGTCGTAGCCCTCGCCGTGCGAGGCGCCGTGGGCCAGGTCGGTGAGGACCGCCGGGACGGCGAGCAGGCCGAGGACGGCGGCGGCCAGGGCCAGCCGGGAGGTGACCGCGCCGAGCGCGCCCGACGCCACGCGGGCGGCGGCCGGCACGGCGCAGAGGAGCGCCAGGGCGGTGACCCCGACGAAGCCCATCAGGGTGACCCAGGTGGCCCAGGCCACCGCGCTGTCCTCGAAGGATCCGAGCGGTGTCGAGGGTGCGGCCGCCGCCAGGGACGTCAGGGCATGGGGCATCAAAGGCGAGGGCACGTTGGCCTTCCTCACTCACGGGGGGGGTACGGGGACTTAGGTTAGCCATACCTAACTGATGGCGCAACAGCGCGCGCCTCTCCCCGGGATCCCCCGGCTGCCGTCAGCCCTCCGTGGTGAACTCCGCCATTCCGGCGTGGCGGTGGTGGTGAGCACGCATCCCGGGCAAGGCGGCAAAGCCGGTGCGTCAGTGCAACGCCGGCCCCTAGCATGCGGCGGGTGAGCCTTTTGCATCTCGGCGTGCCGCTCGGCCCGATGATTCGCGTCCACGGCGGGTTCGCCAACCGGATGTACCGCCTCGACACCGACCAAGGGTCTTTCGCGGTCAAGGAGTTGAACCTCGCCGACCGCCGCTGGCCCTATCGTCTCGAGGACGTGTTCCGCTTCGAGCGGGCGGCCTTCGCCGCCGGCATCCCGATGCCCGAGCCGGTCTGGGCCGACCGCTCCACGCTCGTGCACCGATGGGTCGAGGGGGAGAAGGTGCCGGAGGTACCGGTGTCGGCGGCGTACGCCTTCGAGATCGGTGAGATCCTCGCGCGCCTCCACGCCCTCGACGTCGCCTGGCCCCCTGGGTCGATCGAGGAGCCGACGGCACGGGACTGGCCCGAGCTCGCCGCCCAGGGGGCGGCG
>NZ_BAAALF010000083.1:20236-27065 GCF_039528135.1 Kitasatospora nipponensis
GCGCGGGCCGGCTGGGTGAGGGGCCCGGGCCCGCCCGGGGGGGCGGCGACCGGACAGCCGTGGGCCGACGAACTCGCTTCCCACGTCCAGACGTTCCTCGCGATGGCCCACTTCGTCGACAGCTGCGAACGGCCCGGCCCCGTCGTGCTGACCCACCGGGACGTCCAGCCGTGGAACCTGCTCGCTCGAGAGGGTCGGCCGGTGCTGCTCGACTGGGAGCTCTCGGGCCTGCTCGACCTGTCCGGCGAGCTCGGCTCGACCGCGCTGGGCCTCGCGAAGGGACCCGGCCTCGACGACATCAGGCTGGCCGTCTTCCGCTCGGTCCTCGAGGGCTACGTCGCGGGCGGCGGCGCGCTGCCGCCGTCAGGTCCGAGCTGGTTCGTGCCCATGGTCGGCGGCTGGCTGGGGCACACGCGGTGGAACATCCTGCGCTGCCTGGCCGGTGTCGAGGCCAGCACCGGCCCCGACCTCGCGCTGTCGCACGAATCCGCGCGCAACGGCGTGCGCGGCCTCCCCGACCTGTTCGGCCGGCTTCCGGAGCTCGAGGCGCTGCTCGGGTGACAGTGCCCGGACCGGCGCGGGCGGGAAACCGTTGCCCACCCGGCCCGCGCGCAACGGGCCCGCGCGCAACCGGCCGACGCGCAACCGGTCAACGCGCAACCGGCCGACGCGGACCGGTCAGTGGCACAGGGCCGCCTCCACGACAGCGTCGACCCGACCCCTGGCGGCCTCGTCGCTCAGCTGGACGCTGACGGTGATGTCGACGGCGCGGCCGTCATCGGTGGCGCCGCCACGGGTCTCGTACCCGGGGAAGCTTCCGCCGTGTCCCCAGGAGAGGCCGCCGCACGGCAGCGGCCTGCTCACCAGCCCCAGTCCGTAGCGGGCGCCAGGGCCGAAGGTGCTTTCGGCGGGGACGGTGGTGCGCATCTGGGCCAGCTGGGCGGCCGGCAGGAGCCGGCCCGCCAGCAGCGCGCCGAAGAACCGGTTGAGGTCGGAGTCGGTGGAGATCAGCTGACCCGCCGCCCAGCCCCAGGACGGGTCCGTCTGCGTGACGTCACGCAGCGGCGCACCCGGCGAATCCCGGTAGTAGCCCTCGGGATGGGGTTCGCGGATGGTCGCGTCACCGGGGGCGGGGAAGTAGGTGTGGCGCAGCCCGATGCGCCTGATGACGCGCCGGTCGATCTCCTCCGCCAGGGGCCGGCCGGTGACCTTCTGGATGATCAGGCCGGCCAGGACGTAGTTCGTGTTGCTGTACTTCCAGGCCGTCCCGGGGGCGAAGTCGGCCGGGTGCTCCAGCGCGATGCCGAGGAGTTCACGGGGTTCGAAGTACCGGACGTCGTCGCCGAGGTGGTCGCTGTAGTTGGGAAGTCCGCTGGTCTGCTGGAGGAGCTGACGGACGGTGATCCGGCGTCCGTCGATCCCCTCCCCCCTGACCAGGCCGGGCAGGTAGCAGTCGACCGGGGTGTCGAGGCCGATCCGCCCCTCGGCGACGAGTTGCAGGACCACCACGGCGGTGAACGTCTTGGTGTTGCTGCCGATCCGCACCTGCCCGTCCCTGGGCACCTCCGAGCCGGTGGCGAGGTCCCCGACCCCGGCGGTGAAGGTGCGGGTGCGGCCTGCGCGGTCCTGCACGCTCGCCAACGCGGCGGGCGCGCCGTCGGAGTGCAGCAGCGCGTTCAGCCCCCGTTGGACGGCGTTCGGCCCGGAGACGGCGCAGGCTGCGGTCGGCGCCAGGGCGCCTGCCGTCATGATGCCGGCGGCCAGTGCGGCCGCGGCGACCACGGTCGCGCGCCGACGCTCCGGCTGCGGCCAGGTGGCCCGGAACCGGTGCCAGGTCTGCTCGAGCATGAGTCAACTCCCCAGGAGATCAAGTCCGTCACGGTGTGACAGGACAAGATCCTGGCCTCCGGGTGCCCGGGGCACATCGCGTGAAAGCGGGAGGAGAAACTCCCCCGATCGGCGGAGGCGCCCGGGGCCCTGCCCAGGCCCGTCGACTCCGGCTCGCCCCTGCCCGCTGATGGAGGACGCTGGAGGGGAGGGCCGGCCCGTGCCGCCGGCCGACTCCGAGTCCAGCCCCCAGCCCGGAAGGGTCCCCGGACATGGCGATATCCCGGCAGGAGACGTTGAGCACGACCGCGTGGGTGGTCGAGCGGCCCGGCCCGGTGGCCTCGTCGCCGTTGCGCCGGGTGGAGCGACCGATCGCGCCCCCGGGGGCGGGCGAGATCCTGGTCGAGGTCGCGGCCTGCGGCGTGTGCCGCACCGACCTCCACCTGGCCGAGGGCGACCTCGTGCCGCGCACGCCACGGTGCACGCCGGGCCACGAGATCGTGGGCCGGGTGCTGCGGACGGGATCCGGCGTCACGCACTTCGCTCCCGGCGACCGGGTCGGGGCGGCCTGGCTGGCGAGCACCTGCGGGACCTGCCGCTACTGCCTCGCCGGCCGGGAGAACCTCTGCCCGCACTCGCGCTACACCGGCTGGGACCTCCACGGCGGCTATGCCGGGCACACGTTGGTCGACGCTCGTTTCGCCTATCCGCTGCCCGAGGGTCCGGCCGACGAGGAACTGGCCCCGCTGCTGTGCGCGGGCATCATCGGCTACCGCGCGCTGGAACGTGCCGACCTGCCGCCGAGCGGCCGCCTGGGCCTGTACGGCTTCGGCGCCTCCGCGCACCTGACCGCCCAGCTCGCGCTCGCCCGCGGCGCCACGGTGCACGTCCTGACCCGGGCCGAGGAGGCCGCCCGCCTGGCGCTGGAGCTGGGCGCGGCCTCCGCCCGCGGCGCGTACGACAGGCCGCCCGAGCCCCTCGACGCGGCGATCCTCTTCGCGCCGGTCGGCGACCTGGTGCCCGTGGCGCTGGCCGCCCTGGACCGGGGCGGCACGCTGGCCGTGGCCGGCATCCACCTCACCGACGTCCCCGCACTGAACTACGACCGGCACCTCTTCCAGGAGCGCACCCTGCGCAGCGTCACCGCCAACACCCGCGAGGACGGCCGCGCCTACCTGGCCGAGGCCACCCGGCAGCATCCCGTCGTCCACGTCCGGCGCTACGCCATGAGCCGGGCCGACGTCGCGCTGGCGGACCTCGCGGCGGATCGGATCACGGGAGTCGCGGTGCTGATGGCGCCGTGACCACGGCCCACCGGGCGGGGTCCGAACGGCCCTGGTCGGGGCCGTGGTGTGGGTGGAGCCTGGGAGGGAGAGGGCGATCCCTCCTCTCGGCGGGATCCACACCCCAGGAGGCCTGAGGACCATGCAGCACCGTACCGTCGGCGACGTCATGACCCACGCGGTGATCGCGGTGGGGCGCGACGCACCGTTCCAGGAGATCGTCGAGCACCTGCGCACCTGGCGGATCAGCGCGTTGCCGGTGCTGGCGGGCGACGGACGCGTGGTCGGCGTCGTCTCCGAGGCCGACCTGCTGGCGCGGGAGGAGGTCGCGGACACCGTCCTGCCGCCGTCCGACCGGGCTGCCGACGCGACACTGCGGCAGCAGGCCCACGCGCTGACCGCCGGGCAGCTGATGTCGTTCCCCGCGATCACCGTGCACCCCGACGCCACCCTCGCGCAGGCCGCCCGCGCCATGGCGCACGCCCACGTCAAACGCCTGCCCGTGGTCGACGCCGAGGCACGCCTCGTCGGCGTCGTCAGCCGCAGCGACCTGCTCAAGGTCTACCTGCGCCGGGACGAGGACATCGAGGCCGACGTGCGCGAGGCCCTGCTCGCCCATCCGCTCCCCACCGACGCGTCCCGCGTCGACGTGAAGGTCGAGGAGGGCGTGGTCACCCTGCGCGGCACGGTCCCGGAGCCCTCCCCGCTCCGCATCCTGGACCTGCTGGCCCGATCCGTGCCCGGTGTCGTGGACGTCCAGACCCTCATCGGCATCGGACCGCCCCCGCACACCGCCCCCGGCGACACCCCGGCCATCCACAGCACCGGAGCCACGCTGTGAGGGTCATCGCCGCGATGACCCGCCCGAGGCCTTCCGGCCGTCAGCTCCGCGCTCCCACGGCCGCGCACCACACACCGTGCGGCCTGCGCTGCCTGCGACGATCCTGGAAACAGGGGTGAGGCGAGCGACGCGGGGCCCGCGTGCGGACCTCGGGCGCGGGGAACGGCCCAGGAGGAAGCCCATGACCATCGCCGGAGACTGGTACAACACGCTGGGGTCGCACATGCGGTTGGTGGTGAGCCCGTCCGCCGACCTCAGCGGGACCTACACCTCGGTCACGGGCCACGCCTCCGGACGGCATGCGCTCGTCGGGCGCTACGACCCGCCCGCGAGGAGGGACCACGGGGCGACGGTCGGCTGGATCGTCGTGTGGCACAACGAGCAGAGCGACGCGGCCTGCGTGACCAGCTGGAGCGGACAGTACTTCGAGGCGGGCGAACGGATCGACGCGACGTGGCTGCTCACCACCTCCAGCAGCCCGGCGGACGGCTGGGAGGCCACCACGGTCGGCCAGGACGTCTTCACCCGCCAGTCGCCCACCGCGGGCCGGGCCGGCGAGCCGGCCCGGCACCGGCAGCGCGGTTCCGGCCCCGCGCGAGCCGCAGCGGTGGACTGAGGCAGACCTGACGGCGGTCGAACGGGCGTCGAGCAGCCGTCGAGCGGCCGTCGGCCACCGGCGGACCGAAGGAGGACCGATCGGCCCTGGTCGGGTCGGTGGCGGGGGCGGAGGCTGGGAGGTAGAGGGCGATCCTTCCCTCGGCAGGGATCCACACCCAGGAGGCGTGAGGGCCATGCAGCACCGCACCGTCCACGACGTGATGACCCAGGGGGTCGTCACCGCCCGGCCCGACACGGCGTTCAAGGAGGTCGCCGGGCTCTTCCACCGCAACGACATCACCGCCGTCCCCGTCATCGACGACCAGGACCGCCCGCTCGGCATGGTCTCCGAGGCGGACCTGCTCCGCAACAAGGCCGTCCAGCCGGACCCCGAGGGCCACACCTCCGCCGCCCGACTGAGCCCCACCGAGCGCGCCCGCGCCGAGGCCGAGACCGCCGGCGGCCTGATGACCAGCCCCGCCGTCACCGCGCGCCCCCACTGGAGCATCGTCGAAGCGGCCCGGGTGATGGACCGCAAGAAGGTCAAGCGCCTGCCCGTGGTGGACGAGGCCGGCCGGCTCGTCGGCATCGTCAGCCGCAGCGACCTGCTGCGGCTCTTCCTGCGCAGCGACGCGGAGATCCGCGCGGAGCTCACCCACGACGTCCTCGGCCAGACCCTGTGGCTGGCCCCCCACGCGGTCGAGGTCACCGTCCACGACGGCGTCGTCACCCTGGCGGGCCGCGTCGAGCAGAAGAGCCTGATCCCCGTCGTCGAACGCCTCTGCCGCTCGGTCGACGGCGTCGTCGCCGTCCACCACACCCTCGGCTACACCATCGACGACACCGACCTCGACCCCGGACGCCCCCTCGTGCCCAGCCGGGTCGGGCCCCACACGCCGCACCTCTGAGACTCCTCGGCCGACGGGACGGACCCGTGCGCTCGGCACCGGACCGGGATCCGACGCGCGGTCCCCCTTCACGAAACCGCGCCGAGAGAGGAGTCTCAGCTTCATGACCGCCGCGATCTCGGTGTCCGCCCTGGTGAAGACGTTCGGCCGCACGCGCGCCCTCGACGGCCTGGACCTGACCGTCGACCGGGGCGAGGTGCACGGCTTCCTCGGCCCCAACGGCTCGGGGAAGTCCACCACCATCCGGATCCTGCTGGGCCTGCTGCGCGGCGACGGCGGGACCGTGCGCCTGCTGGGCGGCGACCCCTGGCACGACGCCGTCACCCTGCGCCGGCGACTGGCCTACGTTCCGGGCGACGTCACGCTCTGGCGCAACCTGTCCGGTGGCGAGGCGATCGACCTGCTCGGGCGGCTGCGCGGTGGCCTGGACGCCCGGCGCCGCGCCGAGTTGCTGGAGCGCTTCGAACTGGACCCGACCAAGAAGGGCCGCGCCTACTCCAAGGGCAACCGGCAGAAGGTGGCCCTGGTCGCGGCGCTCGCCTCCGACGCCGACCTGCTGGTCCTGGACGAACCGACCTCCGGGCTCGACCCGCTCATGGAGGAGGTCTTCCGCACCTGCGTCACCGAGGAACGCGACCGCGGACGCACCGTCCTGCTCTCCAGTCACCTCCTGTCCGAGGTCGAGGCCCTGTGCGACCGGGTCAGCATCATCCGGGCCGGCCGCAGGGTCGAGACCGGCTCGCTCGCCGAACTGCGCCACCTCACCCGCACCCACGTCAGCGCCGAACTGGCCTCCCCTCCCGTCGGCCTGGAGCGCCTCGCCGGTCTCCACGACCTGGTGGTCGACGGCCACCGGATGCGCTGCCAGGTGGACGCCGACCACCTGGACGCGCTGCTGCGCGAGCTCGGCCGCCTCGGCGTGCGCGCGCTCACCAGCCGCCCGCCGACGCTGGAGGAGCTCTTCCTGCGCCACTACGCGAGTGAGGTGACCGGGTGAGGGCGCTCACCGGCACCAGCACGCTGCTGCGGCTCGCCCTGCGCCGCGACCGGATCATGCTGCCGGCCTGGGTCTACCTGCTCACGGCCTCCGTCGCCTCCACCGCGTACTCGTTCACGAAGCTCTACGGCACGCCCGCCTCCCGCGAGCAACTCGCCGCGAGCCTGGCGGGCAACAGTTCGCTGCGCGCGCTCTACGGGCCGCTCGGCGACACCGGCATCGGCGGCATCACGGTCTGGCGGATCGGCGTGTTCGCGGCCACCCTCACCGCCGCGATGAGCATCCTGCTGGTCGTGCGGCACACCCGCGCCGAGGAGGAGGCCGGCCGTCTGGAGCTGATCGGCGCGGGCCGCGTCGGACGGTCCGCGCCGCTGGC
>NZ_BAAALF010000083.1:27073-33506 GCF_039528135.1 Kitasatospora nipponensis
CCTCGCCAACGCCCTCCTCGCCCTGCTGACCACCGGCTCGCTGCTCGCCCTCGGGCAGCCCCTCGCCGGCTCGCTCGCCTTCGGCTGCTCCCTCGCCGCCTGCGGTCTGGTCTTCGCCGGCCTGGCGGCCCTCACCTCCCAACTGGCCGAGACCGCACGGGCGGCCAACGGTCTGGCGGGCGCCGCCCTCGCGCTGGCGTACGTGCTGCGCGCGGCCGCCGACGCGTCCAGCGCCCGCGGGCCCGGCGCGCTCGGCTGGCTCTCCCCCATCGGGTGGAGCGAGCAGGTCGAGCCGTACGGCGCCGACCGCTGGTGGGTGCTGCTGCTGCCGGTGGCCGTCGCGGGGCTGCTCACCGGTGCGGCCCACGCCCTGGCCGGCCGGCGCGACCTGGGCGCGGGGCTGCTCCCGCAGCGCCCCGGCCCAGCGACCGGGGCACCCTGGCTGCGCACACCGCTCGCCCTGGCCTGGCGGTTGCAACGCGGCCCGCTGCTCGGCTGGTGCGCGGCCTTCGCCCTCGCCGGGGGCGTCTTCGGCGGCATCGCCAAGGGCGTCGTGGACCTGGTCGCCGGCAACCGCCAGGTGGCCGACCTGCTGCGCCGGATGGGCGGTCAGCAGGCCGTCGCGGACGCGTACCTGTCCAGCATCCTGGGCCTGCTCGGGATGCTCACCGCCGTCTACGCCGTGCAGTGCGTGCTGCGGCTGCGCGCCGAGGAGACCGAGGGCCGGGCCGAACCCGTGCTGGCCGGACCGGTCTCCCGCCTCGGGTGGGCCACCGGCCACCTGCTCTTCCCCCTGCTGGGCAGCGCGGCCCTGCTGACGAGCGGCGCCCTGGCGGCCGGCGTGGCGGAACGCGCCACGCTCGGCGCCCGGGCGAGCTCCCTCGGCGCGCTGCTCGGTGGCGCCCTGGTCCAACTGCCCGCCGTCTGGCTGACGGCCGCCACCGTCGTCCTGCTCCTCGGGGTGACACCCCGCTGGACCGCCGCGGGCTGGGGCGTCCTGACCGCCTTCGTCCTGATCGGCTGGCTCGGACCCGTCCTGCACGCCGACCGGCGGGTGCTGGACCTCTCCCCCTTCACCCACACCCCGCACCTGCCGGGCGGCGCCTTCACCGCCCAGCCCCTGCTCTGGCTGACCGCCACGGCCGCGGCCCTGACGACGGCGGGACTGGTCGCACTGCGCCACCGCGACCTGGGCTGACCCGGACTGCTCACCGGGCACCGCGCACCCGGGACCTTCGGCCCACCGGCGGAGGCGGCCACCGGCTCCGACCGGCCCTGTCGGGGGGCCGCGCCGCAGCGGACGGTATAGGACGGAGCGGGGCTGCCGCGCAGCCGACCGCACCGAGCCGACCGCTGGAACCGAGGAGACCCGTTCCCATGCGCGAGACCGATCCTTCGAGCACCTCCACCCCGCTGCCCGACGAGGAGCTGCGGGCGCTGGACGCCCACTGGCGGGCCGCCAACTACCTCGCGGTCGGCCAGATCTACCTGCTCGACAACGCGCTGCTGCGCGAGCCCCTGCTGCCCGAGCACGTCAAGCCCCGCCTGCTCGGCCACTGGGGCACCTCCCCCGGCCTGAACCTCGTCCACACGCACGTCAACCGGGTGGTGCGGCACCGCGACCTGGACGCGATCTGCGTCTGGGGCCCGGGCCACGGCGGGCCGGCCGTCCTCGCCAACTCCTGGCTGGAGGGCAGCTACACCGACGCCTATCCGGACGTCACCCGCGACGCCGAGGGGATGACCCGGCTCTTCCGGCAGTTCTCCTTCCCCGGCGGGGTGCCCAGCCACGTCGCCCCCGAGACACCCGGCTCGATCCACGAGGGCGGGGAGCTGGGCTACTCGCTCGCCCACGCCTACGGCGCCGCGCTGGACAACCCCGCGCTGCTGGTGGCCTGCGTGGTCGGCGACGGCGAGGCCGAGACCGGACCGCTGGCCACCGCCTGGCACGGCAACAAGTTCCTCGACCCGGTGCACGACGGCGCCGTCCTGCCGATCCTGCACCTCAACGGGTACAAGATCGCCAACCCGACCGTCCTCTCCCGGCTCCCCGAGGAGGAACTCGACGCCCTGCTGCGCGGCTACGGGCACGACCCGATCCACGTCACCGGCCACGATCCGCTCACGGTCCACCAGCTGATGGCCCACGCGATGGACACCGCCGTCGACCGGATCACCGCGTTCCAGCGGGCCGCCCGCACCGAGGGCGACACCCGCCGCCCGCGCTGGCCGGTGATCGTGCTGCGCACCCCCAAGGGCTGGACCGGCCCGGCCGTCGTGGACGGCAAGCCGGTCGAGGGCACCTGGCGGGCCCACCAGGTGCCGCTCGACCAGGTGCGCGACAACCCCGAGCACCTGGCCCAGCTCGCCGACTGGCTGCGCTCCTACCGCCCCGAGGAACTCTTCGACGACCGCGGCCGGCCGACCCCGCAGGTGCTGGCCTGCGTGCCGCGGGGGCAGCGCCGGATGGGCTCCAACCCGCACGCCAACGGCGGCCTGCTGCTGCACTCGCTGCCCGTCCCGCCGCTGGAGCACTACGCCGTTCCGGTCGAGAAGCCCGGCACCACCCTGCACGAGCCCACCCGGGTGCTCGGCGACCTGCTGGCCCAGGTCATGGCGGACACCGCCGAGCGCCGCGACTTCCGCATCGTCGGCCCGGACGAGACCGCCTCCAACCGCCTGCAGGCCGTCTACGCCGCCACCGGCAAGGCCTGGCAGGCCGAGGTACTGGAGAGCGACGAACACCTCGCCCGCGACGGCCGCGTGATGGAGATCCTCTCCGAACACACCTGCCAGGGCTGGCTGGAGGGCTACCTGCTGACCGGGCGGCACGGTCTCTTCTCCTGCTACGAGGCGTTCGTCCACATCGTCGACTCGATGGTCGGCCAGCACATCAAGTGGCTGCGCACCGCCCGGCGGATCCCCTGGCGCGCCCCGATCGCCTCCCTCAACTACCTGCTCACCTCGCACGTCTGGCGCCAGGACCACAACGGCTTCTCCCACCAGGACCCCGGCTTCGTGGACCACGTGCTCAACAAGAGCCCCGAAGTCGTCCGGGTCTACTTCCCGCCGGACGCCAACACCCTGCTCGCCGTCGCCGACCACGTGCTGCGCAGCAGGGACTACGTCAACGTCGTGGTGGCCGGCAAGCAACCCTGCTTCGACTGGCTCACCCTGGAGCAGGCCCGGGCGCACTGCTCGCGGGGCGCCGGCATCTGGCCCTGGGCCGGCACCGACGACGGCGGCCGCGAGCCGGACGTGGTGCTCGCCTGCGCCGGCGACGTCCCCACCCAGGAGGTGCTGGCCGCCGGCGACCTGCTGCGCGAGCACCTGCCGGAGCTGGCCGTCCGGGTGGTCAACGTGGTCGACATCGCCCGCCTGCTGCCCGCCGGGGAACACCCGCACGGGATGCCCGACAGCGAGTTCGACGCGCTCTTCACCCGCGACAAGCCCGTGATCTTCGCCTACCACGGCTACCCCTGGCTGATCCACCGGCTCGCCTACCGCCGCGCCGTCCACCCGTCCCTGCACGTGCGCGGGTACAAGGAGTCCGGCACCACCACCACGCCCTTCGACATGGTCGTGCGCAACGACCTGGACCGCTACCGCCTGGTGATGGACGTCATCGACCGGGTCCCCGGCCTGTCGGTGCGCGCCGCCGCCGTCCGCCAGCGGATGGCCGACACCCGGATCCGCCACGAGGCCTGGATCCGCGAGCACGGCACCGACCTGCCCGAGGTCACCGACTGGACCTGGCACGGCTGAGGCCCCGGTGCGGGACGCACCGCCGCCAGCCGCGGTCCGTAGAGTGGAGACAGGTCAAGAACGGGGAGGCGATCCCCATGGCGGTGCTCGACGGGGCCCTGATCGACATCGACGGGGTGCTCACCCTGTCGTGGCGGCCGATCCCGGGAGCGGTCCGGGCACTCACCCGACTGCGCGAGGCCGACCTGCCCTTCGTGCTGCTCACCAACACGACCTCGCGCACCAGGTCCGCGATCGCCGCCACCCTCGGTGACCTGGGCTTCCCGGTGACGCTCCAGGACATCCTCACCGCACCCGCCGCGACCGCGGGCTACCTGGCGGAGCACCACCCCGGCGCCCGCTGCCTGCTGCTGAACAGCGGCGACGTCCGCCAGGACCTGGCAGGCGTCACCCTCGTCGACGGCTCCGAGGACGGTGCGGCGCAGGCGGACCTGGTGCTCCTCGGCGGCGCCGGGCCCGCGTTCCACTACGCGTCGCTCAACCGCGCCTTCGGCCTGCTGCAGCACGGCGCGCCCCTGGTGGCCATGCACCGCAACCTGTACTGGCGCACCGACCGAGGGCTGCAACTCGACGTCGGCGCCTTCCTGCCCGGCCTGGAACGGGCCGCGAACGTCCGTGCCGAGGTGATCGGCAAGCCGGCCCGCCCGTTCTTCACCGCGGCCCTGGAACTGCTGGGAACCGAGGCGGAGCGCACGGTGATGGTCGGCGACGACATCGCGTCCGACGTGCTCGCCGCCCAGCGGCTCGGGATCACCGGTGCTCTCGTCAGGACCGGGAAGTACCAGGAGCACGCACTGCACGACGCCGACGCCGCACCGGACCACGTCCTCGACTCCGTCGCCGACCTGCCGGACCTGATCCTCACCCGCCCACCGTGATCGACCTGGGCACCCTCCCTCACCGCGCCCGGGCGGGGCGGGTGCCCGATGGTCCGCTCAGGCCTCCAGTGCGGCGCGGATGAGGTCGCGCAGCTCGTCGTCGGTGACAGCCGCCGCGTCCTGGGACCGCAGCCGGATGGTCGCCTTCCCGCTGACGAGCGCGGGGTGCCGGGAGGTGAAGCCGCCGTCGCGGTCCTTCCCCCAGCCGTAGATCGAGACGCCGTGCTGCCAGGCGCCGACGTGCAGCCTGCGCTTGCCCACCCGGTAGGTCGGCATCCCGTAGGACAGCACGGGGCTCGCCTGCGGGAACGCCTCGAGGATCAGGCCGCTCACCCGGTCGAAGAGCGGGCGGTGCTCGGGCGCGATCGCCTCGATGTACTCCTGGCACTCCTGCACGGTGTCCATGCGAGCCATTGTGGTTCGGCCCGCCCCCGAGCGCCATCGTGCCGACGGGCCGTCCTGCGGGTCAGCAGAGCAGTCCGGGGCCGCCCAGGTCGCGCCCGCGCAGCTCGTCCGCGGCGCCGCGTCAGTCGCCCTGCTGGGGGCGCAGGTTGTCCAGCATGTCCTCGAAGCCGCGGATCAGGAGGGTGAGGCCGGTTTCGAAGGCCAGGTCATCGAGGCGGAGCGGGCCGGTGGATCCGGGGTCCGGGCTGGGCGCCAGATCCTGGCTCTGCACCTGGCGCGGCAGGCCGAAGTCGAGGGCCGCGCCGGCGAGGAAGTACTCGAGGCACTGCACGACCGGGCCCAGGCGGTCCTCGGGCCAGCCCGCCTCGCGCAGCACGGCGAAGGCGTCGGTGTAGCTCCGGAGTGCGGCGATGGACTGCGTGGGGCGCATCACCAGCAGCGGAACCATGTTCGGGTGGGCGGCGAAGGTGGCGCGATAGGCGCGCGCCCAACTGTCGAGGGCGGCGGTCCAGGGGCGGATGCTCGGATCGAGTGCCATCTCGGCGACGAGCAGTTCGCTGACCCCGTCGACGATCTCGGCCCGACTGGAGACGTAGTTGTAGAGGGAGGGCCCCTTCACTCCCAGGCGGGCCGCGAGCCGGGGGGTCGACAGGGCTTCGGCGCCCTCCTCGTCGACCAGGGCGAGAGCGGCGCGCATGATCCCGGCTCGGGTCAGCAGCGGCCGCGACGGTCTGCCCATCTCGCTCTCCTGTCGGCATCCGGTTCGTCCACCCCGGTTTTGGGCAGCGACCGCCCCCTAGTGTACGTTCTCGCCAGGCGAAACTACTGGCTCTAGTTTTAGCGGGCGCCAGGTGGATCCCGCCCGGCGGCACCCAGGGTGCCGGCGGGCACGGCCTCGGAGGACGACGTGTCTCCGCGGCCCCGGTCGACGGCGGACTTCGACCACCACCCGCGCGCCCCTCGACGTGCCAGCAGCCACCGAGGCCTTCCCGAGGTGGAACCTTGCCGACCCCACATCTGGCATGAGCGTGACATTCCAGCGCTCCGCCGACTGCCCCTGTCCGCCTTTCGCCGAAGGTGACCCTCCGCATGTCCATGCGCTCCCTCGCGCTGCCCGCCCTCGCCGCCTCCGTCGTGCTCTCGCTCAGCGCCTGCGATCCGACCGCGCCGGCCACCCGGTCCGCCGACCCTTCCACCGCGGCCGCCCCGGCCGCACCCACCACGACCGACGGCAGTCCGTCCTCCTCGCCGGGCCCCTCGGAAGGCCGGCGGGTGACCCTGGTGACCCCGGCCTCCGACCAGACGCCGGCCGGTCCGAACAGCGCCGGCCCCACCGACACCCCCTCCCCCGCCCTCCCCGGCGCCACCACCGTCACCCCCGCTCC
>NZ_BAAALF010000084.1:0-21071 GCF_039528135.1 Kitasatospora nipponensis
GGGGCGGGCGGGGCGGCCCGAGGGCGGCCCGGCGACGGCCTGACGGGTGCGGGCGGGCCGGCGGTGCGGGCCGCGCGGCGGTGCGGCGGTGCGGGCGGGCCGACGGTGGGTCAGGGGGTGGCCGGCGGGGTCTGCGACATCCAGTGGAAGAGCGCCATGCCGACCGAGGTGGCCAGGTTGAAGCTGGAGACCTGTGGGCGCATCGGGATCGCCAGCAGGGCGTCGGCGCCGGCCCGCAGTTCGGGCGAGAGGCCGTGCCGCTCGGAGCCGAAGACCAGCAGCGCGTCGTCGGGCAGCCGCACCGAGCGGATGTCGGCGCCCTCGGGGTCCAGCACGTAGCGCGGGCCCGGCGGCAGCTCGTCGGCGCCGAGCCGGGCCACCGAGGTCGCGAAGTGCAGGCCGGCGCCGGCCCGCACCACCTGCGGGTGCCAGGGGTCCACCGAGCCGGTGGTGACCACGCCGGTGGCGCCGAAACCGGCCGCCAGCCGGACCACCGCGCCGATGTTGCCCAGGTTGCGCGGGTTGTCCAGCACCACCACCGGGGTCGCCCGGGGCAGCGCCCGCAGGCGCTCGGTGACCTGCGACCCGGCCGGCCGGACCGCGAGCGCCGCGACCGCGGTCGGGTGCGGGCGCGGGACGAGCTCGCGCAGCACGGCCGCGGGCACCTCCACGGCGGCGGCGGTGACGGCGCCGGCCACGTCCGGCGCGAGCTGTCCGGCCCGGGCGGCCAGGCCCGCCGGGTCCGCGGTGAGCACCAGGCGCAGCTCGCCGCCGAACCGCAGGGTGTGCTTCAGCGCGTGGAACCCGTCGATCAGCACGGTGTCCGGGAGCTGCGCGCTCGCTCGCCAGCGGGCCGCCGCGCCCGCCGGGGCGTCATGGTCTGTCATGGCACCACTCTCACATGACGAGCCGTCCGCTCCGGCCCCGGCCGGTGGGCCGTCGGCGCCGGCCGGGACGACGGCGGCCGGTCTCAGTAGTACGAGCGCATCAGCTCGGTGGCCCAGGCCGGCTGGCCGGTCGCGCCGCGCGGGCCGAACTCGTCCATCCACGGCTTGAGATCGAGCACCGGGGTGCCGTCCACCGCGTCCAGGCCACGCACCCGCAGGTCCAGGCCGTCCACGGCCAGCAGCCGGCAGCGCGAGACCCCCAGCCGGTTGGGGCGGTTCTTGCCGCGCTGCGCGAAGATGCCGACCTCGGGCCAGTCGGGGTTGCCGCGCGGGCGGCGCGCGGTGGTCTCGATCCTCTCCGGCGGCACGCGGTGGAAGTGGAAGACCACCTCCAGGTGGCTGAAGGCCTCCAGGCCGCGCAGCGCCTGCTCGTCGAACTGCGCGGGGTCCAGGCGGATCACGGCGGTCACCGGGTCCCAGTCGTCGTCCACCGGCTCGAGGCGGCCGCCGTGCACCTGGCCGATCGGGAGCAGTCGTACGGTCGCGTCGGTCTCCATGGTTCCCCCGGGATGTGTCGGGACGTCGGTCGGCCACGATCCTCTCGCGGCCGGCCGGCCGGTGCACGGGCGGGCGGGCTCCCGGGTGAGCGGGCTACCAGGAGAGCGGGCTACCAGGAGAGTGGATAGCGCACCGCGGAGCCGCCGAGCCGGCCGTGCAGGGCGCCGATGGCCACCAGCAGCAGGGTGGCGAGCACCAGCAGCGGCAGGAAGGGGGCCAGGCCCGGGCCCTGCAGCACCACGACCACCGCCGTGGCGGCGGCCGGTGAGTGCGAGAGGTGGGTGAGCAGCGTGGCGCCCAGCGCGAGGCCGCCGGCCACCGCCGCGCCCCAGGTCGAGCGCCCGGTCACGGCCAGCACCGCGAAGCCGATCAGCGCGGCGAGCAGGTGCCCGCCGACCAGGTTGCGCGGCTGGGAGATCGGCAGTCCGGGCGCGCCGTGCACCAGCGCCGCGCTGGCGGCCAGCGGCGGGATCAGCAGCGGCTCGCCCAGCAGGACGCCGACCCCGACCAGCAGGAGCAGGGCTCCGACGGCGAAGCCGCTCGCGTGCAGTGCGGTCAGCGGGTGGGGACGCGACGAGGCCATCCGGGTGCTCCTGCCTGGGTCAAGGGGGGTTGACCTGCGAGGCTAGCCACCGAGGTGGCCGCGGCTCGGCCCACTTGCCTGCCGGGCACAAGACTTGCCCCCGGCACCGGAGCGGCCCTCAGGGCCGGCTCGGACCGGCGCGGGGGGCACGTCGGGGAGAGGCCCTAGTCCCACTCCCAGCGGATCCCGGTCTGGCCGGGCTGCTGCTCGGTGGCCAGCACGTGGGCGCTGGCCGAGGCGCCGATCCACAGCCGCTGGCGCAGCCGGTCGTGCTCGGCGCCGGGGTCGCGTTCGTAGCGCTCGCAGTGCGGTGGCACGGCGACCGGGTCGAAGTGCACCTGGAGCACGTACTCGCGCACCGGCACGGCGAAGCGCCGGCCGTAGACGGTGGTCGGGCCGCCCGGGGGGATCTCCACCTCGTACTCGAAGACCGTGCTGTCGCCCAGGCCCAGCGGGCGGTCCAGCAGCAGCTCGGCGACCAGCAGGCCGATCTCCGGGCGGCGTCGCACCCGGCCGAGCCGGGCGTGCCGCACGGAGGTGATCTCCGGGCAGCCGGAGGCGTCCTCGTCGGCCTTGTGCACCACCAGGCAGCGGGAGACGCCGGCCACCGTCGCCCGCACCACCTGACGCATCCTCAACAGGTGCCCCTGACGCTGACCGTCGATGTAGTAGGCGTCGTGGATGCTCAAGCGCTCCAGTTCGCCGATCGGCGGCGCGTCCAGCTCCGCGAAGACCTCGGCGACCCGCTCCTCCTCGGGCCAGATCTCGGCCAGCGGGAGGCTGTCGTGGGTGGCGTTGGCGACCCAGCGGCCGCGCGGGCGGGGCGGACCGAGCAGCCCGGAGAGGGTGCTGCCGGGCAGGCCGAGCAGCTCCTCCAGCAGGGCGACGGCGCGCACCGAGGAGGCGCGCTCCGGCTGGCTGCGGCCGCGCCGCCAGTAACTGATGGTGGTGATGCTGATTTTGACGCCCTGTTTGCCCAGCTCTGTTCGTATCCGGTCGAGGCTGAGTCCGCTGGCCTCGATGGCACTGTGCAGGGTCTCGGCGAAACTGCCCGTGGGAATGGCGATTTCGCCGACCGGGTCGGCGGCGGGGCAGACCGAGGGCAAGGGGGGTTGGGGCCCCCCGGTCCGGAGGCCGGTCGCTGGTCGAAGGGATGTCGGGTCGACAGGTTGGACTCGCAGCGCGCCCGAATGGATCGGCTGCTGCTCGACCAACCGGAGATGTCCGGTGTTCTGCGGGTATTGCGAGCCCATGCGGATAACCTTCCCCACCAGCCGATTTCGGCGGGACCGGCCCGATGGCGACTGTGGGGGCGTCACCGGGCTGGAGGAACCTTACGCACGGAGCAGAGGCTACGTCATCTACCGCGCAGTATGACAGTGGTCACGACAAATGAACTTCACGGAAGTTCCCCCGATCTCCAAACCGGCGAAACGCGAATGCAACAATCCCGCCGGTATCGGGCGGTGGCCCGATACCGGCGGGATGTCTCATCACCTGGGATTATTCGCTTTTCGGTGTCAGCGAGCTACCGGGCAATAACGCTCAGTCTCAGCCGACGTTGACCGCGGTGTCGTCGATGACGAAGCTGGTCTGCAGCGAGGAGTCCTCGACGCCGGTGAACTTCAGGGTGACGGTCTGGCCGGCGTAGGACGACAGGTCCACCGTCTGCTGGGTGAAGCCGGTGCCGGCGTTCACGTTGGAGAAGCTCTTCACCGTGGTGCCGTTGGCGGTCACGGTCAGCTTGTCGTACGCGGTGCTGCCGGTCTCGGCGGTGTCCACGTGCAGCCAGAAGCTGAAGGTCGCCTTGCAGCCGGCCGGGATGGTGACGGCCTGCGAGACGGTGTCCGTGTGGGCGCTGCCGTAGCCGTCCATCCAGGCCTTCCAGGAACCGCTGTGGGCGGCCTCGGAGGAGCTGTTGTCGACGACGCCGGCGCTGGTGGTCCAGGGGGCGGCGGTGCCGGTCTCGAAGCCGGCGTTGCCGAGCAGCTGGGCCGGGGTGCAGCCGGTGGAGCCGGTGGTGACGGTGAAGGTGAAGTTGGCGGTGCCGGTGGCACCGGTGCCGTCGGTGGCCGTGACCGTGACCGTGGCGGTGGTGGCCGCGGTCGGGGTGCCGGAGATCAGGCCGGAGGCGCTGATCGACAGGCCCGCCGGCAGACCGGTGGCCGAGTAGGTCAGGGTCTGGCCCGAGGCGCTGTCAGAACCGGCGAGCTGCAGGGAGACGGCGGTGCCGACCTTGCCGCTCTGGTTGCCGGGGTTGGTCACCGTCACGGTGTTGCCACCGGTCGAGGTGCCGCCGAGCAGGGCGGTGGTCAGCGCGTCGGCGACCGGGGAGCCCCAGCCGGTGACCTGGTCGTAGCCGGTCTTGGTGGAGAAGTCCTGGTTCTTGCCGGTCTTCACGTCGTGGAACGTGGTGCCGTAGTTGGTGCTGTTGGCGATCGCGTACAGCGCCGGGTTGGCCTGGCCCAGGTTCGGCTTGGCGGCGGCCTTGGCCTTCTGGTTGAAGAGCGCGGTGTAGCCGGACCACAGCGGGGCGGCGGCGCTGGTGCCACCGTAGACCTGCCAGCCGGGGCTGCTGGTGCCCTGGGTGTAGATGGCGAAGCCGCTGTTCGGGTCGGCGTTGGAGGACACGTCCGGGACGGTGCGCATGGTGCCCGTCACGCCCGTGCCGGTCTGCCAGCTCGGCTTGCTGAACACGGTGGAGACGCCGCCGCCGGCGGTGCTCCAGGCGCTCTCCGAGGAGTAGGTGTTGCCCGACAGCGCCAGGTTGGTGCCGCCGACGCCGGTCACGTAGGTGTCCGAGGCCGGGAAGTCGACCGACTTGACCGAGGAGCCGCTGGTGGAGCGGGTGCAGTCGCGCGAGCCGTCGTCACCGGAGGCGGAGAAGACCGAGATGCCCTGGGCGGCGGCCTGCTTGAAGGAGTTGTCGACCGCGGTCATCGAGGACTGCGTGGTGTCGGGCTCGCAGCCGCCCCACGAGATCGAGATGACCGAGACCTGGTTGTCCGCCACGATCTTGGCGGCCATGTCGATCTCGCCCTGGTCCGAGTTCGGGGCCTCGTAGACCAGCTGGGTGGCCTTGGGGGCCACGCCGCGCACGATCTCGCTGTCCAGCTCGACCTCGCCCTGACCCTCACCGGGGGCGCTGTCGTAGTTCTGGCCGTCGACCGGGACGGTGGTGACCGTCGGGCCGGAGAGGCCGAACTGGGTGTCGTAGGTGGTGAGGTTGGACGACTTGTAGCCGTCGAACTCCCAGAGCGCCACCTTGACGCCGGTGCCGTCCGCGCCGACCTTGTTCAGGTTGTAGGCGCCGTCGTACTGGGCCGGGCCGTAGCCGCTGGGGGTCGCCATCGGGGCCGAGGCGTTCGGCTTGGCGAGCCGCGCGGTGCGCACGGTCTCGTTGTTCAGGCCGGAGACGCCCTGGACGATCGCCGCGACGTCGGCCGGCAGCGTGGCGGCGTTGTCGTTGGCGAAGTACGCGCGGGACTTGGAGGCGTCGTAGTACGCGCTCTCGTGGGTGCCGAAGGCCTGCGCGATCTGGGCGTTGGTGCCCTTGGCGTCGACGACCTGGCGGTTGGCGCTGACCGTGGCGGTCAGACCCTGGGCCTTCAGGAACGCGACCACGTGGTCGACGTCGGCCTGGGTCGGCGCGTAGCGGGCGGTGAACTGCTCCGGCGTCAGGTACTGGCCGTAGCTGGCCGAGTGCGGGTTGGCCACGTCCGCCAGGAACTTGTCCAGGTCCGCGGTGTTGCGCAGCTTGAGGCTGACGGCCACCGAGATCTGCTGCGCTGCGGGGACGTCACCCTGCTTCTGCGAGTGCGCGACCGCGGGGGTCACGGTGTTGGGCAGCGCGACGCGCGAGGTGGAGACGTTGGGGGTCTCCGCGGCCTGGGCGGTGGTGATGCCCAGGGAGACCGCGGACAGGGGCAGCAGGGCTATGGCGGCTGCGAGAGCGAGAGGGCGGGGACGCACCTGGACTCCTCCTCTGGCCGGCGTGCATGGCCGGCAGGGGCTACGCGTTCCGGGGTCGAAAACGCTTGGATGAACATCCCAGAAATTCTCTGGGAATTGACCCAAGGTCTGGCAATGTCTGACTAAATAACAGTCAAGTGTGGATGTCGGCCGATTGAACTGAATAGAGCCTTTTCCATACAGTGAATGGGTGGTCCGGGCATCCGGGTGCGAAGTGGTCTGGTCCGCCGCGGGGGGCTCGTCCCTAGGGTCGGGGCATGGCGAATCGCATCCCCGCGGCCCGCGGTGCCCTCAGCGCCGGCGCCGCCACCCTGGCGGCCGGCAGCTCGGCCGCGGTCAGCCCGTTGATCTCCCACTTCCCTTTGCTGGCAGGGCAGTTCTGGCGCTACCTGGTGGCCGCGCTGGTCCTGCTGGCGCTCTGCCGGCGGGGTCGCGACCAGCGGGCGAGCAGCCGCTCGTGGGGCGTGCTGACGGTGCGTCAGTGGGGCCGGATCCTGCTGCTCGCGGCCACCGGGATGGCCGGCTTCAACCTCTGCCTGCTGCACGCGGTGCGCGGTGCCGACCCCGCGGCGGTCGGCACCGTGGTGGGCGCCTCGCCGGTGCTGCTCGCCCTGCTCGGTCCTGTGCTGGACCCGCTGACCGACCGTCGGCGCCCGCATTCGCGCCTGCTCGGTGCGGCCGTCCTGGTCAGCGTGGGCCTGGCGGTGGCGCGCTCGGCCGGCTCGGCGACCCCCACCGGCCTGCTCTGGGCGGCCGGCGCACTCGGCTGCGAGTGCTGCTTCTCGCTGCTCGCGGTCGAGTTGCTGGCACTGCTGGGGCCGCTGCGGCTCTCCGCGCTGGCCTGCCTGGCCACCGCGCTGCTGACCGGCGCGGGCGCCCTGGCGGTGGAGGGCCGCGCCGCGCTGCGGCTGCCCGGCGGGGCCGAACTGCCCGCGCTGGCCTACCTGGCGCTGGTGGTCACCTCGCTGGCGTTCGTCCTGTGGTACTCCGCGGTGGAGCTGCTCGGGGTCGAGCGGACCGGGCTCTTCGTCGGCCTGCTACCGCTGGGCGCCCTGCTGGCGGGCCCGCTGCTGGGCACCGCCGAGTTGACCGCGCCGGGCGTGCTGGGGGCGCTGCTGGTGGCCGCCGCCGTGGTGTGGGGCGTCACCGCGCCACGTGCCGAACGGGCGGTGGCGGGTGATCGGTCGGGTGCTCGGGCGGGTGCCCGGTCCGGCGATCTGCCGGGTGACCGCACCCGACCCCAGGGCCGACGCCGGCACCCGGCCGGGCTCTAGGCCGGGGCCTCAGGAGTCCTCGCCCTCCCCCAGCCAGTGCGTGAGCGCGGCGCGCAGTTCGCTGCGGCTGGGGTCGGCGGCGGCCCAGGCCGCGTAGCCGTCGGGGCGCACCAGCAGGACGGTGGCGCGCAGTTTGCCGTGCGGGTCGGCGGGCGCGGCGTGCACCAGGCGGTCCGCCCAGGGCTCGGTGACGGCCGGCTCCAGGCCGCTGAACGGCGCTCCCGGGGCCCGCTCGTCCGCGCTGATCAGGACGAACTTCCCCTCGCGCAGCGCCTCGTGGAGCCGGCTGGGCCGGCCCGGGCCGTCCGCGGCGAGCCGCAGGTCCGGGATCCGGTGGCCGGCCAGCGGGTGCGAGCCGGGGCGCGCGGGGTAGCTGATGCCGATGCCGGAGACGGTCCGGGCGCCGCGCGCGACCAGCGGGGTGACCGCGTCGGCCAGGGCGCCGACCACCGAGCGCAGCGCCCGGGTGGCCGCGGTCTGCGCCAGGGCGAGCCGGATCAGCGCGCCGGAGCTGCGCAGCACCGAGCGGCCGACCGGGTGACGCTCGTCGTGGTAGCTGTCCAACAGGCTCTCGGGTGCCCAGCCGTTGACCACCGCGGCCAGCTTCCAGCTGAGGTTGGCGGCGTCCTGCAGCCCGGTGTTCATGCCCTGGCCGCCGGCGGGCGAGTGGCAGTGCGCCGCGTCCCCGGCGAGCAGCACCCGCCCGTCGCGGTAGCGCGGCACCTGGCGCTCGTCGCTGTGGAAGCGCGACATCCAGCGGGCGTCGTGCAGGCCGTAGTCGACGCCCAGCGTGCGGCGGGTGATGTCGGCGATCTCGTCGAGTTCCACCGGTGCGTCGTCGGGCAGTTGGCGGGTGCGGTCCCAGGCGATCACCCGGTACCAGCCGTCGCCGAACGGGGCGAGGAAGCCGAAGCCGTCCTGGGTGGCGCCGGCGGTGATCACGTCGGTGGGCGCGCGCTCGAGGCGGACGTCCGCGAGCAGCACGGAGCTGACCACCGACTCGCCCGGGTAGGGGATGCCGAGCAGCTCGCGCACCGTGCTGCGGACGCCGTCGGTGCCCACCACGTAGCGCGCCCGGTGGGTGACCGTGCCCTGCTCGGTCTCGGCCTGCAGGGTGACGCCCTCGGCGTCCTGGCGCAGCCCGGTCAGCCGGTGGTCGCGCAGCAGGACCGCGCCGGCCTTCACCGCCCGCTCCAGCAGCAGTCGTTCGGTCTGCGACTGGGGGGTGACCAGGACGAAGGGGAAGCGGCTGGGCAGCGTGGCGAGGTCGATCCGCAGCCGGCCGAAGAGGCGCAGCTCGGCCAGCGTGGTGCCGGTGCCGATCAGTTCGTCGGCCAGGCCCCGGGCGTCCAGCTGCTCCAGGGTGCGGGCGTGCACGGTGAAGGCCCGGGTGAGGTTGGACTCCTTGCCGCGCTTCTCCAGGACGCTCACCCGAAGGCCGGCGGTGGCCAGGTCGCCTGCCAGCAGCAGGCCGGTCGGTCCCCCGCCGACGATCACCACGTCGGACTCGGTCACCTGGTCGCTCATGGCCATCTCCCCGGCTCGCTCGGCGCTGCTGAGGGGGCGGACACGGCCCCCGTTCAGCTTCCCATCATCGCGGGCCGGTGCGGTGCTGTGAATCTCTCGCACCGGGATCGCTCGCCGCGCGGGGCGCGAGCAGCGCGTGTGGCGCGTGCGGGGCGCGCGCTGACGGCCCCGATCCGTGCGGCCCGGCCGGGCCCCGCGGGTGCGGGTGCGGGGGTGGCCGAACCGGGTGGGCCCGGGGGTCGGACGGGCCCACCCGGAGCGGAGCCGGGTCGGTTTGGGGCGGTCCGCCCGGTGAGTGAGGACTCGAACCGGGCGGACCGCGACCGGGGGTTGGTGCTGTGCGGGCTCAGGCCGCCGGGCGGCCCGGACCCCGGCCCTGTCAGGCCGGGCGGCGGACCTCCACCACGCGGAACCGGTTGGCCACGAACGCGGCGTCGGTGTAGGCGGCGTTGGCGGCCGGGTTGGCGCCGGTGCCGTGCAGGTCGGAGAAGGCCGCGGTCTGGTTGGGGTAGACGCCGCCGGTCAGGTTGAGCGAGAGGCAGACGCCGCTGTCCAGGCAGGCCCGCACCAGCTGCCGCTCGACCTCGGGGGAGGTGGTGTAGCCGGTGGCGGTCATCGCGCCCTGCTCGCTGACCGTGCGGCGCAGCAGGTCCACCGCGTCGGCGGTGGAGTCGACCGCGACGGCGAAGAAGACCGGTCCGAAGCACTCGGTGAGGAAGACCGCGCGGTCGTCCGGCTTGTGCGCCTCCACCTTGATCAGCGCGGGCGTGCGGATGGTCGCGCCGGGGAACTCCGCCGACTCCACCACCCGCGGGGCCAGCGCGATGTCGCCGTACTCGCCGCTCGCCGCGGCCGCGCTGCGCTGCAGCACGGCGGGGTTGACCACGGCGCCCAGGATCGCGGCGGCCCGGGCGTCGTCGCCCAGCAGGCCCTCGATGGCGCGCGCGAGGTCGGCCACCACCTCGTCGTAGGACTTGGCGCCCTGGTCGGTCTGCACGCCGGTGCGCGGGATCAGCAGGTTCTGCGGGGTGGTGCACATCTGGCCGGTGTAGAGCGACAGGGCGAAGGCCAGGTTGTTGAGCATGCCCTTGTAGTCGTCGGTCGAGTCGACGACCACGGTGTTGACGCCGGCCTTCTCGGTGTAGACCAGGGCCTGGGTGGCGTTCTGCTCGAGCCAGTCGCCGAACTCGGTGGAGCCGGTGTAGTCGATGATCCGCACGTCCGGGTGCAGCGCGAGGGTCTTGGCGATGCCCTCGCGGTCGCGCTCGGCGGCCAGGGTGACCAGGTTGGGGTCGAAGCCGGCCTCGGCGAGCGCCTCGCGGGCGATCCGCACGGTCAGCGCCAGCGGCAGCACGGCGCGCGGGTGCGGCTTGACCACGACGGGGTTGCCGGTGGCCAGCGAGGCGAACAGGCCCGGGTAGCCGTTCCAGGTCGGGAAGGTGTTGCAGCCGATCACCAGCGCGGTGCCGCGCGGCACGGTGATGAACTCCTTGCTGAGCACCAGCGGGTCGCGCTTGCCCTGCGGCTTGGTCCAGCCGGCCTGCCGGGGCAGTCGGGTCTGCTCGGCGTAGGCGTAGGCCACCGCCTCCAGACCGCGGTCCTGGGCGTGCGGGCCGCCGGCCTGGAAGGCCATCGCGTAGGCCTGGCCGGTGGTGTGCATCACCGCGTTGGCCATCTCGTGCGAGCGCGCGTTGATCCGGGCCAGGATCTCCAGGCAGAGCGCGGCGCGGGCGGCCGGGCCGGCGTCGGCCCAGGCGGGGCCGGCGGCCCTGGCCGCGGCGAGCAGCGCGTCGACCTCGGCGCGCGGGTAGGCGATGTCCAGTTCCAGCCCGTAGGGCGAGACCTCGGTGCCGACCAGGTCGCCGGCCGCGGGGTGGCCCGGCAGCTCGAAGGTGCTGTTCAGCAGCCCGTCGAAGGCGGCCTTGCCGTCGGTCGGGCCGCTCTCCCCGTAGGCCTTGGGGAACTCGGGGTACGGCGACCAGTAGTCGCGGTCGGTGAGCGCGGTGAGCGCCCGGGAGAGGGTTTCCTGGTGACGCTCGATCAGATCGTCGACGGCGGCCATGCGGCGCTCCTCGAAAGGGGAGGACTGGGGCTGGATGCCCCAGCGTAACCGAACGATCGGTCGGGGCAATAGGGCGCGCGCACACCTCGCCCCCGGCGACGGGCCCGGCGGCGAGCGGCCGGGCCGCGTTGGGGATACTCGGAGCATGGCCGACTCCACGATCCGCACCACCTACACCGTCGACTCGCTGCTCGCGGTGACCGTGGAGGTCTTCAACGCCCGCGGGTACGACGGCACCTCGATGGAGGACCTGTCGCGGGCCGCCGGGATCTCCAAGTCCTCGATCTACCACCACGTGCGCGGCAAGGAGGAACTGCTGCGGCTGGCGGTCGGCCGGGCGCTGGACGGCCTCTTCGGGATCCTGGAGGAGCCGGGCGCCACCGAGGGCCGGCCGGTGGAGCGCCTCGAGCACGTGGTGCGGCGCACCGCCGAGGTGCTGCTGGCCGAGCTGCCGTACGTGACCCTGCTGCTGCGGGTGCGCGGCAACACCGGCACCGAGCTGTGGGCGCTGGAGCGCCGGCGCGACTTCGACCACCGGGTGGCCGAGCTGCTGCGGGAGGCCGTCGCGGCCGGCGAACTGCGCGCGGACGTCGAGCCGCGGCTGGCCACCCGGCTGCTCTTCGGGATGATCAACTCGATCGTGGAGTGGTACCGGCCCGGCGCCGCGGGCGCCGACGGGGTGCCGGACGCCGTGGTGCGGCTGGCCTTCGACGGCCTGCGGGCCTGACGGCGGCGCGGCCCGCCCGCGCCCCCGCGCCCGTCGGGGCACCCGGGACCCCGCGCCCCCGCGGCGGGTCAGGTCGGCGGCACCCGGTCGGTCTCCTCGAAGACCAGCAGGGTCTGCGTGGAGAGCACCTCGGGGATCGACTGGATGCTCCCGAGCACCAGGTCGCGCAGCACCCGGTTGTCCGCCGTGTGCACCAGCAGCAGCACGTCGAACTCGCCGCCGACCAGCGCGATGTGCGCGACCCCGGGCAGCTCCAGCAGCCGCTCGCGCACGGTCCGCCAGGAGTTCTGGACGATCTTGAGGGTGACGTAGGCGGAGGCGGTCTGCCCGGCCCGTTCGTGGTCGACCCGGGCGGTGAAGCCGCGGATCACGCCGTCCTCCATCATCCGGGCGATCCGGGCGTAGGCGTTGGCGCGCGAGACGTGCACCCGTTCGGCGACCGAGCGCACCGAGGCCCGTCCGTCCTGCTGGAGCAGGCGCAGGATCGCCCGGTCCACCCGGTCCAGGCCGCGCTCGGCCGGCTGCTGCGGGGGCTGGGGCGGCTGCGGCGGTTGCGGCGGCTGGCCCGGTGTGTGGTTGACGGTGGTTCTCCCGCGATCCGGCGGCACGGAGCGGCCCGTGCCGCGTCCGGCCATTTGTTCAGCGTCCATGGCCCCCGGCCCTCCCCTGGTGGACGTGCTGCTTCCAGTCGACTGCCGTGGCGACCGATTGTCCAGCACCTTCGCTCGGCTGTGGCCACAATGAAAAGACAACCGAACAATCGGTTGGGAGGCAATCCCCTCCTGCTGTCCCCCGCAGCGGCCCCGCCCTCCCCACCCCTTGGAGGTGCCCGATGACCGTCCTCGACCACCGGCCCACCGTGCCGGTCCCCGGTTGGCTCCCCGGAGCGACCAGCCCCCGGACCGACCCCGCGCCGCTGCTGCCGGACGAGGTCCCGCTGCGCGTCCTGGGCACCCCCGCGCAGGACAAGTGCGACCCCGCGCTGCTGCTGGACCTGTACCGCCGCCTGGTGGTGGGCCGCCGCTACAACCAGCAGGCGACCACCCTCACCAAGCAGGGCCGGCTCGCCGTCTACCCCTCCTCGACCGGCCAGGAGGCCTGTCAGGTGGCGGTCGGCACGGTGCTCGCCGAGCAGGACTGGCTCTTCCCGAGCTACCGCGACACCCTGGCCGTGGTCAGCCGCGGGGTCGACCCGCTGCAGGCGCTGACCCTGCTGCGCGGCAACGCGCACACCGGCTACGACCCGCTGGCCACCCGCACCGCGCCGCTCTGCACCCCGCTGGCCACCCAGGCCCCGCACGCGGTGGGCCTGGCGCACGCCGCCCGGCTGCGCGGCGAACGGGTGGTCGCGCTGGCCATGCTCGGCGACGGCGGCACCAGCGAGGGCGACTTCCACGAGGCGCTGAACTTCGCCGCGGTGCTGAACGCCCCGGTGGTCTTCCTGGTGCAGAACAACGGCTACGCCATCTCGGTGCCGCTCACCCGGCAGTCCGCCGCGCCCAGCCTGGCCCACAAGGCGGTCGGCTACGGGATGCCGGGCCGGCTGGTGGACGGCAACGACGCGCCGGCCGTGCACGCGGCGCTGACCGAGGCGGTGGACCGGGCCCGGGCGGGTGGCGGTCCCACCCTGATCGAGGCGCTGACCTACCGGCTGGACGCGCACACCAACGCCGACGACGCCACCCGCTACCGGGTGGAGGACGAGGTGGCGGCCTGGCGCGAGCACGACCCGATCACCCTCATGGAGCGCCACCTGCGCGCCGCCGGGCTGCTGGACGACGCGTTCGCGGCCCGGGCCGGCGAGCAGGCCGAGGCGCTGGCGGCCACCATGCGCGCCGAGTTCCACGCCGAACCGCAGCTCGACCCGTTCACGCTCTTCGAGCACGTCTACGCCGAGCCGACCCCGCAGCTGCGCGAACAGGCGCAGCAGCTGGCGGCCGAGCTCGCGGCGGAGGCGGACCGGTGAGCACGTTGACCACCCCGGCCACGACCGGCAGCAGGACCAGCACGATGGCGCAGGCGCTCAACGCGGCCCTGCGCGACGCGATGCGCGAGGACCCGGCGGTGCACCTGCTGGGCGAGGACGTCGGCGCGCTCGGCGGCGTCTTCCGGATCACCGACGGGCTGGCCGCCGAGTTCGGCGCGGACCGCTGCCTGGACACCCCGCTCGCCGAGGCGGGCATCCTGGGCACCGCGATCGGCATGGCGATGTACGGGCTGCGGCCCGTGGTCGAGATGCAGTTCGACGCCTTCGCCTACCCGGCGATGGAGCAGCTCGTCTCGCACGTGGCCAAGATGCGCAACCGCACCGCGGGCCGGCTGCCGCTGCCGATCACCGTGCGGGTGCCGTACGGCGGCGGGATCGGCGGGGTCGAGCACCACAGCGACTCCTCGGAGGCCTACTACGCGGGCACCCCCGGACTGCACGTGGTCACCCCGGCGACCGTGGAGGACGCCTACGGGCTGCTGCGGGCCTCGATCGCCTCGGACGACCCGGTGGTCTTCCTGGAGCCCAAGCGGCTCTACTGGGGCAAGGGCGAGCTGGACCCGGCGGCCGGGGTGCCGCCGGTGGGCAGGGCGGTGCTGCGCCGGCCCGGGCGCTCGGCGGTGCTGATCACCTACGGGCCCTCGCTGCCGGTCTGCCTGGAGGCGGCCGAGGCGGCGAAGGCCGAGGGCTGGGACCTGGCGGTTCTGGACCTGCGCAGCCTGGTGCCCTTCGACGACGAGACGGTCTGCGAGGTGGTCCGCTCGGTGGGCCGGGCCGTGGTGGTGCACGAGTCGACCGGCTTCGGCGGGGTCGGTGCCGAGATCACCGCTCGCGTCACGGAGCGGTGCTTCCACCACCTGGCCGCGCCCGTCCTGCGGGTGACCGGCTTCGACATCCCCTACCCGCCGCCGATGCTGGAGCACCACCACCTGCCCGGGGTGGACCGGATCCTGGACGCGGTCGCCAAGCTGCAGTGGGAGGCGTGAGCGTGATGCCGATCGTGCGCGAGTTCACGCTGCCCGACCTGGGCGAGGGGCTGACCGGGGCGGAGGTGGTGCGCTGGCTGGTGGAGGTCGGCGAGGTGATCGCCGTCGACCAGCCGGTGGTGGAGGTGGAGACCGCCAAGGCGGTGGTGGAGGTGCCCTGCCCGTACGGCGGGGTGGTCACCGCGCGCTACGGCGAGGTCGGCGAGGAGCGCGAGGTCGGCCAGCCGCTGGTGACGGTCGCGGTCGCGCCGGAGCCCGGCACGGTCGTGCCGCTGGGTGACACCGGCGCGGACGGCGCCGGCGCGGCCAACGAGCGCCCGCTGGTGGGCTACGGGGTGGCCGAGGGCGCGAAGGGATCGCGCCGCCGCCGGGTGGCGGCGGGCCCTGCGGGCTCGGCAGGCCCCGCGGCTCCCGCGGCTCCGGTGGCCGCGGCGCTTCCGGTGGCGCCGGTGGCGCTCGCCGAACCGCCGGCGCCGCTCGCGCCGGCCGTGGTCGCGGTGATCTCGCCGCTGGTGCGCCGGCTCGCCCGCGAGCACGGCGTCGACCTGGCCCGGCTCATCGGCAGCGGCCCCGACGGGCTGATCCTGCGGGCCGACGTGGAGCGGGCGATCCAGCCGGTGCCCGCGCCCGCCCCCGCGGCCGTCTCCGCACCGGCGCCCGGCACCGTGGTGGTCGCGGCGACCGACGTGGTGCCGCTGCGCGGCCTGCGCCGCACGGTGGCCGAGAAGCTCACCCGCAGCCACCACGAGATCCCGGCCGCGACCTGCTGGGTGGACGCCGACGCCACCGAACTGCTCGCCCTGCGCGAGCAGATGAACCGCGGCGGCGGCCCGCGGGTGGGCCTGCTCGCGCTGCTCGCCCGGATCTGCACGGCCGCGCTGGCCCGCCACCCCGAGCTCAACGCGAGCGTCGACCTGGACGCCTCCGGTGCGCCCGCCGCGCTGCGCCGGCACGGCGCGGTGCACCTGGGCTTCGCCGCGCAGAGCGAGCGGGGGCTGGTGGTCCCGGTGGTCCGCGACGCGCACCTGCTCTCCACCGAGCAGCTCGGCGCCGAGCTGGGCCGGCTGACGGCGGCGGCCCGGTCGGGCTCGCTCACCCCCACCGACCTGACCGGCGGCACCTTCACGCTCAACAACTACGGCGTCTTCGGGGTGGACGGCTCCACGCCGATCCTCAACCACCCGGAGGCGGCGATGCTCGGGGTCGGCCGGATCGTGGCCAAGCCGTGGGTGCACCAGGGGGAGTTGGCGGTCCGCCAGGTCACCCAGCTGTCCTTCACCTTCGACCACCGGGTCTGCGACGGCGGTACGGCGGGCGGCTTCCTGCGCTTCGTGGCGGACTGCGTGGAACAGCCGGGGATGCTGATGCGCCAGCTCTGAGGCCAGGCCCGCCGTCCTCGGAGTCGGACAGCCGTCCGCGGAGTCGGACCGGGGCAGCAGGAGGCGGCCGGACGGGCGTCCTGCGCCCGCGCGCGAATCGGGCGAGCCTAGCGCGTGGGCGGGGCATCCGTCCGGCATTCGCTTGATTTGTCGGATGAGCTGTGCGGGCGTGCCACGCTGCTGAAGGCGTTGCTGGGACGACCGGAGGCGAAACGATTCTCTTGAGTACGCGTCAGGCTGGTGTGAAGTCGCTCTCCGCACTCCTCGTTCGCTCGGGGCACGGGTCGGCAGGCGTCTCGGCGGTGCCGGGGATGGCCGGCTCCCCGGCCCCGGGTGCGGGCCCGGGCCCGGCGGGGTCCCAGGGGGCGGTGTCCCAGGCGGCGGGGGCAGGGTCGGCACCGGCTCCGACGGCCTCGGAGTCGGGCGCGGCGGCGCTGCGCCCGGCCGCCGGTCCGCGGGTGCCGCCGATGCCCACCGAACCCCCGGCGATCCCCCCGTTCGCCGGGCCCGCCCCCACCCCCGTGCCGGTGCCCGGACCCGCTGCCGCCCCCGTGCAGCCCTTCGCCCCCGCGCCGGAGCCGGCCGGTCCGGGTGAGCAGCGGCCCGCCTTCGAGCCGCTCTTCAGCTGGGCCCCGCGCCTCAACTGGGCCGGCCCCGGCGACCAGTGGAGCCAGGCCTGGGCCGCCGGCACCCTCGACGCGCCGCCCGGAGCGGTGCTGCCCCCGGCCCCCGCCGCGATCACGGCCGAGGCCGCCGCGCAGCCGCCGACCGCGCGCGACCTGGACCTGATCCGGGCCACCCTGGCCGCCGTCGAGCCGGTCGCCGACCGGGCCACCGCGCACTTCTACGCGTTGATCTTCCTGCACCACCCCGAGGTCCGCGCGCTCTTCCCGGCGGCCATGGACGTCCAGCGCGACCGGCTCTTCCGGGCGCTGCTGATGGCCGCCCGCAGCGCGGACGACCCGGTGGGCCTGACCGCCTACCTGACCCGGCTGGGCCAGGGCCACCGCAAGTACGGCACGCTCAGCGGCCACTACGCCCCGGTCGGGGAGTGCCTGGTGGCGGCCCTGGCCCGGTACGCCGGCAACCGCTGGGACACCGAGACCGAGCTGGCCTGGCGCCGGGTCTACGGCCTGATCGCCGGCATCATGAGCGGCGCGGCCGAGGACGCCGCCCGCACCTCGCCGGCCTGGTGGCAGGCCGAGGTGGTCGACCACCAGCTGCGCGGCCGGGACGTCGCGGTGATCACCGTCCGCCCCGACCAGGCGTACCCCTACCGGGCCGGGCAGTACACCTCCCTGGAGACGCCCTGGTGGCCGCGGGTCTGGCGGCACTTCTCGTTCGCCACCGCGCCGCGCCACGACGGCCTGTTGACCTTCCACGTCAAGGCGTTGGAGACCGGCTGGGTGAGCAACGCGCTGGTCCGCAGGGCGGCGCCCGGGGACGTGCTGCGGCTGGGCCCGCCGGCCGGCGCCATGGTCGTCGACCACGCCGACCCGGCCCACCTGCTCTGCCTGGGCGGCGGCACCGGGATCGCGCCGATCGGCGCCCTGGTCGAGGAGGTGGCCACCCACGGACCGGCCGGCCGGCGGGTCGAGGTCTTCTACGGCGCCCGGCACGCCGGCGGGCTCTACGAACTGGAGGCGCTGCACGCCGCAGCCCGGCGCCACCCGTGGCTCTCGGTGCGCCCGGTGCTCTCCGAGGAGCGGGTGCGTCCGCAGACCGCGCTCTGCGGACTGCTGCCGGACGTGGTGGCCCAGCTGGGCCCGTGGGACGGGCACCAGGCGTTCCTCAGCGGGCCGGCCGCGATGGTGCGCCGCTCGGCGGGGATGCTGGCGCGCTCGGGCGTGCGGCCCGAGCACATCCACCACGACCTGGTCGCCGACCTGGCCTGAGCCGGCCGCCGCGCGCGGCTCAGCCCAGGTCGGGGGTGAGCAGCGCGCGCACGCCCTCGATGTTGGCGGCCAGGTAGGCCCGCAGCGAGGGCGGCACCAGGTTCACGGCGGTGACTCCCTCGCGGGTGAACGGCAGCCGGACGATCTCGTACTCGCCGCGCGGCTCGTCCACCTCGGGCCCGTGTCGCCGCTCGGGGTCCATCGAGGCCAGCCGGCAGACGAAGAAGTGCTGCACCTTCACGCCGTGCGGGTGCAGCGGCGTGCCGTCCTCGTGGTGCGAGTGCGCGACGGTGTCCACGAAGGCGGGCACCACGTCGACCACCTTGCCACCGAGCTCCTCGTCCACCTCGCGGTGCAGCGCGTCGGTGACCGTGCGGTCGCCCGGCTCCACGCCGCCCCCGGGCGTGATCCAGTACGGGTTGCTGCCGGGCCGGGTGCGCTTGATGACGATCAGGGTGGCCGGGGCGTGCGGGTCGCCGGCGGGCAGGTCCAGCAGGATCGCGCGGGCGGTGCGCTTCACCACCGGGCGCGGGTGCGGGGTCGGGGTCGGGGGCGGGCCCATGGTCGCGGTGGGCACCTCGGTCACCTCGGTCACCTCCGGGAGGTCCGGACGGGAGCCGGACCGGCGCGTTGTGCGGGAGTCTCCCGCACCGGGCGGCGGCTGAAACTCGTACAGGTGGCCGAAATGGAGCAGTGGCTTCCGCCGCCACCCGGCACGCGAAAGGGCCCGCCTGGCCGGGCGGGCCCTTCGCACGGTGCGGTCGGGTGGGTCGTGGCGGGCGGTCAGCGCTCGTCGCCGGCTGCCAGGTGCAGGCCCCAGGCGACCAGGCTGATGATCAGTGAACCGAACAGCGCGGGCACGAAGCCCTCGACGTGGAAGTCCAGCTTGAGCTTGTCCGAGGCGAAGGAGGTCAGCCAGAGCATCAGGGCGTTGATCACGAAGGTGATCAGCCCCAGGGTGAGGATGAACAGCGGGAAGGAGAAGAACTTCACCACCGGCTTGATCACCCAGTTCACCACCCCGAAGACCAGGGCCACCCCGATCACGGTCAGCGTCTGGTGCTGCCAGTCGCCGCCGGACAGGGTGATCCCGTTGACGATCCAGGCGGCCACCCAGATGGCGGCCGCGTTGATGAGGGTCTTGACCACGAAGTGCTTCATGGCAGGCATGGTGGCAGGCTCGGGCGATTGGTGGAAGCTCCGGTGGCCGGAAGGTGCCCCGCGACGCCCGCCCGCCAGGGTGTTGAATGCCCCGGGACGGATGTGCGGGAGCAGAAGGGGAACAGCGGCGATGAAGGTCTTCCGGCTGGACGAGCTGGACGCGGAACGGGCCGCGGGCGAGGGGGCCTACCTGCGCTTCCTCAAGGAACGCCGGATGTCGGCCGGCCTCTACGCGCTCGCGCCAGGGCAGGTCGACACCCAGTCCGCGCACGAGCAGGACGAGATCTACCAGGTGATCAGCGGCCGGGCCTACCTGACGGTCGGCGAGGAGACCACCACCGTCGGGCGGGGCACGGTGGCGTACGTGCCGGCCGGGGTGCCGCACCGCTTCCACCACATCACCGAGGAGCTGCGGGTGCTGGTGGTGTTCTCCCCGCCGGAGAGCTGAGAGCCGTCACCCGTAGGGTCGGGGGCATGACGCAGACCCTGACCGAGGAGCTGTGGGCCGCCATCGAGCCGGTCTACGCGCAGATCCTCGACCACCCGTTCCTGGCCGGCCTGACCGACGGGACCCTGCCGCGCGCCGCGTTCCGGCACTTCGTCGTGCAGGACTCGCACTACCTGCGCGACTACGCCCGCGCGCTGGCGCTCTGCGCCGCCAAGGCGCCGGGCGAGGCCGAGGTCCGGGCCTTCGCGGACGACGCGATCGGGGCGCTGGCCGCCGAGCAGGGGATGCACGCGCAGTTCCTGGACGCCTTCGGCGACACCGCCGAGCAGGCCGCCGCCGAGCCGGTGCTGCCCACCACCCGCGCCTACACCAGCTACCTGCTGGCCACCGTCCACGGCGGGTCGTTCGCCGAGGCCGTCGCCGCGGTGCTGCCCTGCTACTGGATCTACGCCCGGGTCGGCGAGCAGCTGCTGGCCCGGTCCTCGCCCGACCCGCTCTACGCGCGGTGGATCGCGACCTACGGCGACGAGGCGTTCCAGTCCGTGGTGCGCCGGGTGCTGGAGCTCACCGACCGGCTCGGCGAGGACCTCTCGGCCACCGAACGCCGCCGGGCGGTCGAGCACTTCACCACCACCTCGCGCTACGAGTGGATGTTCTGGGACGCCGCCTGGCGGGGCGAGCGCTGGCCGGTCTGACCGCTGGCACGGGCGGTGCGGGCAGGCGGTGTGAGCGGGCGGTAAGGGCAACCCCGAGACCCGGCCCTCAGGGGGATCTCCGGGTTCTCTCGGGGCCCGGAACCCTTCGTTTCCGCTCGGTGGCCCTCGTACGATCGAGGTACCGAACAGCGGACGGGATGCGGCAACGAGGGCCGGCCCGAGGGGAGAGAAGGAACCGACATGGCTGAGCTCTGGAAGTCGCTGCCCTCGTGGGTGCGCAACATCGTGGTGCCGATCCTGGTGCTGATCATCGCCTTCAACGTGATCGGGTTCGTCTTCAGCGTGGTCAGCACGCTGGTCTGGTTCGCGGTCAAGGCCCTGGTGGTGGTGGGCATCGCGGCCGCCGTGGTGGTCCTGGTCAAGAAGGCCGCCAAGGGCTGACCCGCCCCGAAGTCCGCTCCGGCGCCCGTTCCCCGCACCGCGGGGGGCGGGCGCTGTGCGTGGTGCGCACCGCGGGTGCCCGATCGGTCAGGCCGGTCGGTCAGGCCGGTCGGTCAGGCGGTCGGGTCGCCCTGGACCGGGATCGCCTGGGCGGTGGACCTGCGCTGCACCGTGCCGGGCGTCGCGCCCTCGCCGGTCCCGGTGCCGGCGCCCTCGCCGGAGGTGTTCATGGCGCTGAGCAGCTGGCGGGCCAGGCCCAGGCCGGTGCCGCCCATGGTGAGCGCCTTGGCGAACATCTCGCCCATCCCCTCGGCGCCGTTCAGCAGCACCATGTGCTCGACGTTGCCGAAGGCCTCCGCGCCGGCCCGCACGATCTCGGGCCAGTTCTCGGCCAACTGCTGGGCGACCACGGCCTCCTGGTTCTCGGCCAGGGCGGCCGCACGGGCCTTGATCGCCTCGGCCTCGGCCAGACCGAGCGCCTTGGCCGCCTCGGCGGCCGCCAGGCCCCTGGCCTCGGCCGGCGCCGGC